>NZ_JBFBBQ010000124.1:0-22860 GCF_040682775.1 Amycolatopsis sp. NPDC051106
TTAAAAAAATTTATATTGGTTAACGCGCCCCCCCGCGGCGGCGGCGCCCCGCGCCCCCGACGAAGCGGTCGACCGCCTGACCGACCAGATCATCCGGTGGGCCACCCCCCGGGGAGTGGGGGCCGCACTGCACTACGCCCGGCACGTCCGCACAGTCGCCGAATCCGGCCGGGGTGACTTCGAAAGCGCTTATCGGAACGCGACGGCCCTGGGCCCGGCGGGTACGTTCGCCTCCCACGTGCCGCACGCGCTGTGGGTGGTGCTGGACGTCGTCGAAGCCGCGGTACGGACCGATCGGCACAGCGCCGCCGTCGCTCACGTGCGTGCCATGCGGGAGGCCGGCATCGCTGCGCTGTCCCCGCGGCTCAGCCTGCTTGCCGCCGGTTCGGCGGCGTTGTGCGCCACCGACGACGACGAGGCGGTGCGCCTGTTCGAGGAGGCGCTGGAGGGGCCGGGCGTCGAAAGGTGGCCGTTCGACCTGGCCCGGGTGCACTTGGCGTACGGGGAACGGCTGCGACGCGCCCGGGCGAACGCCGGCTCCCGAGAACCGCTGCGGCTGGCGTACGACGCCTTCACGCTGCTCGGCGCCGGCCCCTGGGCGGACCGTGCCGCCAAGGAGCTCCGTGCCACGGGCTGGGGCGTACCGAGAACCACGGCGAGTGGAGAGGTGCTCACCACCCAGGAGCGGGAGATCGCGGACCTCGCGGCTTCCGGCTTGAGCAACAAACAGATCGCCGAGCGGCTGTACCTCTCCCACCGGACCATCGGCGCACACCTGTACCAGATCTTTCCGAAGCTCGGGATCACGTCCAGAGCCGCACTTCGCGACGCGCTCGCGACCCTGGAGAAATGACACCGGGCTTGATCGACCGCGCTACCGCATGACGTCCTCCCCCGACGCGGTGCTGGGCCGGCCTGGCGCGATCCTCAGTGGACGCGTGCCCTTGGGACTGTCGACGACGGCCGCGATGGCCTGGGCCGCGGCGGTGACCTCCGCGCCCGTGAGGGCGCGCTCGGCCAGCTTCGAATCCACCCGCTGGGCCAGGCCGGGGTATCGGCCTTCGTAGGCTCGAGCCGTCTCGGCGTCGTCCGGGTGGACCGTGCGAACGCGCGGGCCGGTCTCGGGGACCAGGAAACCGGGGGCGACGATCGTGGTCTCGACCCCGAACTCGGCAAGCTCCCGGGCGTAACTCGCTGCGAGGTGGTCGATCATCGTGACTGCTTCGAAGTGCAGGGCGAGGTAGGGAGCGTCCTCGGCATCGTGGTTCGCCGGCACCACCCACACCAGCAGGCCGTCCTGGCGCTCGCGCATCTGCGGCAGCACGGAACGGTTGACGCGCTGGGTGGACAGCACATACGCGTCGAAGATCTGCGCGAGCTGGTAAGGGGTGAAGGATTCGAGTGGCCCTCGGGGCACCGGTCCGACGGCGTGGACCACCGCGTCGATTCTTCCGGTTTCCGCCAGGATGCCACCGATCGCGGTCGAGACCGAGCGCTGGTCGGCCACGTCCAAGGGAATGGGGCGCGGGCCGTGACCGCTCGGCTCGGCAAGGCGGCCGGCCGGGTGGAGGACAGCCGGGCTGATCCCCGCGTACGCGATGTGGCCGGAACCGACCAGCGCCTGGGCGGTGGCAGCTCCGAGGTCACTGGAAGCCCCGGTAACAAGGACGATCTGTGACATGGTGCTCCTCGTTGCTCTTCGGCAGTCCCGGCTCTCCCATCAGTGTCGGCATGACGGAATCCGTTCGCATGAGTCGAATGACTGCCTGGTGCGGAGTGTCGCGCTGCCCGCCGGTGGTCTTCCGACCGAAGCGGCTCCTCATCGATCCCGGCGAGACTGTCGAGCAGCGCCGGGAGGCGAAGACCGATCGACCAGCGCGGAGCCACCGCGCAGGAAAGGTAAGACATGACAGCGAGTTTTGCGCAAGCACCGGCCAAGACGGTGGACGTCGGCGGAACGCCGTTCGCGTACCGGGAGCTGGGCCCGGCCGCCGGCGTGCCGCTGGTGTTGCTGAACCACATCACCGCGGTGCTCGACGACTGGGACCCCGCCGTGGTCGACGGCTTCGCGGCCGAGCGACGCGTCATCGCGGTGGATCTCCGGGGCGTCGGCGCCTCCGGCGGGACCACCCCCGACAGCATCGAGGCGATGGCCGCCGACACAGTGGCCTTCCTCGAGGCCCTCGGGGTGGAAGCGGCCGATCTGCTGGGCTTTTCCCTGGGTGGCATGGTGGCCCAGGCGGTCGCCCAGCAGCGACCCGACCTGGTCCGGCGGATCGTCCTGGCCGGTACCGCACCCGCCGGTGACGAAGGGCCTGCCGCCTGGGGTCCCGGGCTGCAAAGCGCTTTCGGCAAGTCGGCCGCGGAAGGCAAGCACCCCAAGCACTATCTCTTCTTCTCGCCGACGCCCGGCAGCCAGGCCGCCGCGGATGCCTTCCTCGCTCGCCTGGACGAGCGTACCGAGGACCGCGACACGCCCGTGTCGGACGAGACGGTCGGTGCCCAGCTGACCGCGGCCGCGAAATGGGAGCAGGGCACCTCCCCCGCCGGTCTGGCCGATGTGGACCAGCCCGTCCTGGTCGTCAACGGCGACAACGACACCCTGGTGCCGACGATCAGCTCGTTCCACCTCGCGCGGCTGCTGCCCAACGCCACGTTGAGCATCTACCCGGACGCGGGCCACGGCGGGATCTTCCAGTACCACGAGCTGTTCGTGCAGCAGGTACTGGACTTCATCCGCGACTGACGGGCCGCCACGGTGCCGTCGGCTACCGGCACCGTGGCCGCCATCCTCGCCTGTCTCACCGCCCCATCGAGCAGCAGCCACGACCATCGAAGGACGGCAACGCCATACCCGCCAGTGATTCCCCTTCCATCCGGACTTTCCCGCACGAGGTGGTCCGCCTGGCCATCCCCGTCACGGCAACCTTTCCGGAATTCCGAGACAGCTACGAACGCGCGGTACCGGCGCTCGAGGCAGACCGATGCGAGCAGTTCAAGAAGGAACAGGCCAGCTGGGACGTCGTCCGGCAGGCCACCGAGGAAACGCCCCGCACAGCTTCATCAGGTACTGGGGCACCGACGTCTGCTCTTTGATGAAACTGGCCGCTGAATCGCGCCCGTGCGCGGAGTACCTGATGGGCAATCACGTCTACGCCCAGCGCACCGCCCAGGTCGGGCGAGAACTCGACGCCGAGCTGGCCGCCCTCCTCGAGCACCTCGGCCTCCCGGTGCCGGCCGAATTGATCACCGACGCCCACCGCAACTGACGATCAGCGAGCGATCCGGAACGACCCGCGCGGGAGTCCCCGGGGTTTCGCCGCTCTCGCAAAGCGGCTACCGCAGGGCACCGGTGTTGTCCAGGTGGACCGCGGCGGCTTCCGAGTCACCGTCGCGGATCGACTGGTCTCCGGGATCGCGCTCTCCTTTGAAACTTTCACGGATCGCGCTCTTCTTTCGCCGCAAGCCATGGACATGTTTGACACCACGAGTCGACCCCGCTTATCGTTCTGGCCGAACCGGTTCGACAGGACGACTTACCGACCGATGCCCTGCTCCGCGGGCATGGAGCCGGTAGACGCGTCCATAGTGGACCTCTCTATTTCGGCGGCCCCGGCGGGTAGTGACGAGGGGTCCGATGATCGGTGTATCCCCGTAGACGCGACACCCGCGAAATGGATTCTTGATGCGTCAGAACAGCCCTCGCACGCTATCCCAGCGCCTCGCCCGCGCAGCGCTGGCCGGCGCCACCCTCCTCGCGATCATCGACACGGGACAACCCGCCGCCGCAGCACAGCCGGCCGTCGCACCACAGCCAGTACCCGCGGCCGCAGCTGCCGGCGCCGCCGCGCTCGCCTCGGTCGACCTGGCCGGGACGTGGAGTTTCACGCCGGCGGGCCGGGGGGCGACCTCGATCACCGTGCCCGGCGGCGGCTGGTACAAGCAGGGCTTCACCGACGTGAACGAGGCGGTGTACTCGCGCACCATCACCGTGCCCGACTCGGGTCAGCCGCAGTCGACGTGGATCGAGTTCGGGGCGGTCAACCACCAGGCGACGCTGTCGGTCGACGGCCGGGTGGTGGCGACGCAGACCACGGCGTTCACGCCGTCGAATTTCGACATCACCGCCTACGCGGCCCCCGGCAGCACCCACACGATCAGCGTCGACGTGAAGGGCCGCGGCGCGTTGAAGGCGTCCAACGGCCGGTACCTGGTGCCCGACGCCGCCGAGTGGTCCGAGGCGGTCCCCCAGGGGATCTACCGTTCGGCGTTCCTGCGGACGTACCCGGCGGTGTCCGTCAGCGACACATTCGTGCGTACGTCGGTGGCGAACAAGACGTTGAGCTACGACGTGTCGGTGCGCAACACGTCGGGCAGCTCCCGGTCGGTGACGGTGACCGGCTCGCTGTCGTCCGACAACGGAACGGCTTTCAGCTACCCGGAACTGCCCAGCCGTACGGTCACCGTGGCGGCCCACTCGACCGCGACCGTGACCGTCGGGCCGGTCGCGTGGAACCTCGACAGCACCTCGTACTGGTGGCCCAACGTGCCGTACCGGCCGGGGTACCGGGCGCAGCTGCACCGGCTGGCGGTGCGTGCCGTCACCGATGACGGGCACACCAGCGACGCCACGTACCGGTTCGGGTTCCGGGAGGCCACCCAGAACGGTGACTACTACTACCTCAACGGCGTGCGCGTGAACTTCCGCGGCGACAACCTGCAGGGTGCCGACTACGACCGGATCAACAACGGCGGCAAGGGCGACGCCTACGACACCCTGCCCGGCTTCCTGCCCCCTTCGTCGAACAACGGCGGCTGGCCGCAGACGGTGGACAACTACCAGCGCCTCAACTACAACGTGATACGCGTCCACCAGGAGCCCGCAAGCCCGTACATGGTGGATGTCGCCGACGAGATGGGCCTGATGGTCATCGACGAGGTCGCGATTCGCGGCTCCCAGTCCGGGCAGGATTGGATCGCCGGGCACGACAACATGGTCAACCACGCCCGTGCGCTGGTCCTGCGCGACCGCAACCACCCCGCGGTCATCCGCTGGAGTCAGAACAACGAGCCGAACCAGAGCGGCCAGGATTCCGAACAGTTCGAGAAGGACCTGTACGCGGCGATGAACGGCGCCGACGGCACCCGGCCGGTCATTGCCGAGCTGGGCGTCGGCGCGAATGTCACCAGTTACCCCGGGATGACGTACCCCAACTTCGCGGTGATCTCGCACTACATCGACGGCTTCGGCAGGTACGGGGAGGGCGTGGTCACCGCGAATGGGCGGCCCGACGGCGAGGGCGAGTTCATCTGGCCGGCGTGCAACACCAAGCAGGGCTTCGAGTGGTTCGCCACGGCAACCCTGGCCAAGCGCGGCAAGAACGCCACCGACCTGCGTCCGTACACGCTGCTGTCCGCCTGGGCCAGCGTCGTGCCCGGAGTGCGGACCACCGACTTCACCCCGGAGGAGGGCGGTCACCCCCTCTACGGCGCGGACAACCTCCCGGCCCCCTGGAGCAACCCGCAGATCCAGCGCGTCCAAGCGGCGTTCAACCCGGTGGCCGCGGTCGACCTGCCGTTCTGGTCGGCCTCCGGCGCCTCGGACGCAGGCGGCACCTTCCCGTTGCCGCAGGCCGTGCCCAACTACGCCCGGAACGCCACGGTCACCCGCACCATCACCGTCTTCAACGACGACTTCGCCGACACTTCGGTGGGCTTCACCTGGACGGCGCGGCTCGACGCGCCGGACGGCGCGGTCGTCGCGTCCGGAAGCACGACCCTGACCGTCCCGCTCGGCTCGCGGGTCACCCAGCCGGTGTCCTTCA
Organism: Amycolatopsis sp. NPDC051106; assembly: GCF_040682775.1. Lineage (NCBI taxonomy): Bacteria > Bacillati > Actinomycetota > Actinomycetes > Pseudonocardiales > Pseudonocardiaceae > Amycolatopsis > Amycolatopsis sp. NPDC051106. The sequence continues at coordinate 5,826 of NZ_JBFBBQ010000124.1, forward strand.
CCACCCCGGCCACCGGCAGCCGCGTGTACCTGCAGCTGTCGACCACGAAGTCCGGCAGCCCCGTCTTCACCGACGCGGTGGAGTACTTCACCCTCGCCGGAGGCGGCGGAGACGGACCCGCACCGGGCACCTACCGCATCGTCAACCGCAACAGCGGCAAGCCGCTCGCTGTAGCGGGCAACTCCACCGCGGACGGTGCCAAGGCGGTCCAGCAGAGCGGTACCGCCACCTGGACCGTCGCCACGACCGCCGACGGCTCCTACACCCTCCAGTACGTCCCGAGCGGAAAGGTGCTCGACGTCAACGCCAACAGCAGCACGGCCGGGCTGCAACTGCAGCAGTGGACGGCCAACGGCGGCACGAACCAGATGTGGTACCTGCGGTCCACCGGCAACGGCTACTACACGATCGCCAGCCACGACAGCGGCCTGGTGGCGGACGTCTCCGGAGCGGCGACGAGCGACGGGGCACAGGTCGTGCAGTGGGCCGCCAACGGCGGGGCCAACCAGCAGTGGCAGCTGAACCGGGCCTGACCGACGACCCGGTTCTCGCCTGCTGCAGTGGTCCCAGGTTCGCGTGCCACTCCCGCCGCCGGTCGCAGTCCGCCCGCGCGCACTCGTCCAGCCGCCGAATGGCTTGTCCAGGTCGGCCTGGTTCGAGATTGATCCGAGGTTCGCGGATGAGACTCCGCCGATGCAGGTCGAACTCGTGCTGATCGCGAGTCCGCCGACAACGCAGCCGGCGGTGGGGCAAGTCGTGCTACGACTGCGCGGTCAGAGGACGGCGGGCGGCCACCGTCGTCGCCGCGCGGACGAAGGCGGCGACGTGGCGGAAGGAGTGGTTCGGCGGCCACGCGACGACCAGTGTGCTGGGAACGGCGTCGCGGACCGGGACGCAGACCAGCTCCGGGCCCACCTCTCCCACCGCGGACCGGGCCAGGACGGCGATCGTGCGCCCGAGGACGATCAGGTGCTTCATCTGGGCCAGGTCGGCGACTTCCGGGCCGGTCGCTCCCTCGCCCGCGCGGCCGGGCCAGCGGGGCAGCGTCTCGCCCCGCAGATCGGCCCAAAGCAGGCTCGTGCGCCGCGCCAGGACGTGCTCGGCGGGCAGCACCGCCACGCGGGGCTCGACCATCAGCGGTTCGGCGTCGAGGCCACGGAGATCTTCGTGCGGGGTGTGCAGCAGCGCCACGTCCGCGCGTCCGTCACGCAGCAGAGCCGCGCGGTCGGCGGCATCGCCGAAGATGATCTCCACGGGCGGTGCGCCCGGCTGGTTTTCGTAGGCCGCGAGGATGCCGGGTAGGAGGCCGCCGTCGCCGCCGGGCTTCACCACCAGCCTGAGGCGGGCGGCGGGCGCTCCCGCCTGCCGGGTGTGGCGGGCGGCGGCCTGCACCGCTTCCAGCGCGCGCCGTCCCTCGTCGAGCAGGACCTCGCCGGCCGCGGTCAGCGAGACGTGCCGGCTGCTGCGTTCCAGCAACCGGACACCGAGCCGTTGTTCGAGCTGCCGGATCGCCTTCGACAGCGCGGGCTGCGCGATCAGGAGCCGCGCCGCAGCGCGGCCGAAGTGCAGTTCTTCGGCGACGGCGACGAAGTACTCGAGCTCCCGGGTCTCCAGCCGATCCATGCCTCCAGGTTATCGACCGGCTCCGGACCGGTCTTGGACGTCGGCGTGCCGCCGGTGCTGTCATCGGCACATGACCACAACAGCGTCTGGACACCATGCCCTCGTCATCGGGGCGTCGCGCGGGCTCGGCCTGGCGATGGCCGGGGAGTACGTGCACCGCGGCTGGCGGGTGACGGCGACGGTGCGCGGCTCGGCGCGGACGGAGCTGCACGACCTGGCGGACTCGGCCGGCGGTCGGCTGACCGTCGAAGAGGACGTGGACATCACCGTGCCCGAGCAGGTGACCGCGTTGCGTGAGCGGGTCGGCGGCACTGTGTTCGACCTGCTGTTCGTCAACGCCGGGATCAGCAACGGCGATGTCCCGGTCACCGCCGTGCCGACCGAAATCTTCGCCCGCTTGATGGTGACCAACGCGCTGAGCCCCGTGCGGGTGGTGGAGACCTTCCAGGACGTCGTCACGCCGGCCGGGACGATCGGGGTCATGTCGTCGCGCCAGGGAAGCGTCACGCTCAACGCCCACGGCGGCTACGAGGTCTACCGGGCCAGCAAATCGGCGTTGAACCAGCTGATGCGGAGTTTCGCCGCCCGGCACGCCGACGACCCGCGCACGCTGCTGCTGATCTCCCCGGGCTGGGTCCGGACCGGGCTGGGCGGCCCCGGCGCGTCCCTGGCGATCGAGGAGAGCGTCCCCGGTGTCGTCGACACGATCACCGCGCGCGTCGGCGAGGGCGGTTTGCACTTCGTCGACTACCGGAACAAGACCTTGCCGTGGTGAGGATGGCACCCTCGCGGCCGCGGCTCGGGTCAGCCGGAAGCTGCCCGCGCAGGGATACCCCGGAAGGCCGGCCCAGCATCCAGCAATCCCGGGTCGGGCAGTGGTATGCCAGCCAGACCCGCAGAGCGCCACGACCGGTGCCTCGTGCGGATCACCCTGGTTCGAAATCGATCTGCGGTTCGCGCACGAGGCACCGCCGACGCACGCCGGGCTCATGCTGATGGCGCAGCGCCGGTGAGTACGCCAGCTCTTTCGGGCTTCGACGTCGAATCGAACGACGAACTGCACGACCAGCTCCATGGTCCGCACTCGGGGCGTACGGGTCGAGGAACGCCGCGGTGTAGGTCGGCGGGACACCGTCGAGGAACACCTTGGCGAAATCGGGCCGATGGTGCGCGGTGCGCGTCTGCTCGCGCACGGCGAACAGGTCGGCTCCGAGCTTTCGCACCGATGACGAAGTCGTTGACCAGCATGGCCGAGACGGCCCACCCGTTCAGGCGGTGGTCTTCGTCCAGCCTGGCCTGTCCGCGCAGCACGCCCTCGGTGGCGCCGGCGTCGAGAAAAGCGGTGATGCCACGGGAATTCATGGTCTCGACTCCGCGTGCCGAGCAGGCCGCCCAGAACGCGAAGTCGGCGCCCGCGGCTCGCGCGAAGGCCTGCTGGACGAGCGCTCCCGCGGCCTCGACCAGCACGCCCGTCGGGGCGTCGACGCCGATTCCGCTCGCCGCCATCGCCGCGGTGTTCGCCACTTGTTGTGGTGGGAGTCATCGGTCAGCAGCGCCTTCCTCCCGGCCAACACGGCGTCGAGCGCCTTGAAGACCGCGGGGTCGTTGAGCGCATCGAGCAGCCCGACGCCCCAGGTACCGCCGGTGACCCACTCCTGATCCGGGTGCTCGGCCACCCACGCACGAACGGCTTCGACGATCTCCGCGACCGTGGCCGTGCTGGGAAACTGCACTTCGAAGCTGGTGCCGTCTCCGGGAGCATGGTCAGGCAGACGAGCTCGACCACGAGCACCGCGGCGAGGTAGTAGCCGACGTTCGACGCGTTGCCCGTACCGGCGACGATCCGGTTGGCGATCACGGGCGCGGTGCCGCCGCCGAGGACCGCCCCCGTCTGGAACGCGATGCCCATGCCCGTCTGCCGCTGCTCACGGGGGAACAACTCGGTGAGACAGGTGTACATGGGGCCGAACAGCAGGCCCGTCGCGAAGAACCCGAGGATGATCGCGGCGTCCATCGAAGCCACCGTGCCGTGCTCGGCGAGGGGGAAGATGACCAGCACGGCGGCGATCGAGACGATCGTGCCCACGATCATCACCGGACGCCGGCCGGGCGGCGCGGCTCGCGCGTGGTGGCTGCGACGCCCGAAGACCGCAAGCTACGCGGCGGTCACAGAAGGACGCTGACACCGATCACGCTCGCGCAGCCGCCACCGATTCGACCCGGTCGCCGACCGCCACTCGCCTCGCGCGCAACGCCAGCACGATGAGCCAGGTCCACCCGATCACAGTGGTCAGCCGCTGCGAGACGCCGAGAGTCTCGGACGCCTCACTCGCGGCGATCGCCCAGCTCGATGACGCAGCCGCCACCCCGATGGCGCCCGACCCGAGCTGCTGGAGGCCCACCCGGGAGTCGAACCCGGACCGTCCGGCTTTGCAGGCCGGCGCACGACCGTCGTGAAGCAGGCCGAAATACCCCGTGGAAGACGAGGGTGTCGAACCCTCCCCGGTGATCGTGCAAGGATCGCCTGCGCTCCGGCGCGTCTCCCGAACCCATCCTCCGCCTTTCTCATACCCCCACCGAGGTGCGAGCAGCTACCGCTCACCCCGTCAGGCCTCCTGACCTGCAGCTGTCCGCCACTTTGGCGCTGGTCAAGCAGACCAGAGCCGCGCGGGGAGCGGTCATGACGTGCTCGCAGCGGGCAGGTCGGCAACCGAGGCAGCGGTGGATTCGGGTCGTGGCACGAGCACGACGAGGAGGGCGCCGAGTATGGCCGGCGCGGCGAAGGCGTAGAACAGCGCCGATGTCGGAAGTTGCGCGGACAGCAGGACACCGCCGAACACCGGGCCCAGGATTCCGCCCAGCCGGCCGAACGCCAGGGCGGTGCCGACCGCCGTGGCGCGGCTCTGGACGGGGAACCGGCCGGCGACAAAGACATTGATCAGGATCTGGGTGCCGACAGTGCCGACACCCGCGAGGATCACCGCGGCATAGAGCACGCCGATCGGCAACCGGTAGCTGAGGGCCACGATCCCGATGACGGCGAGAAGGAACGACGCAGCGGTGGCGGGCTTGGAACCGATCCGGTCCGCGACACGCCCGACCGCCAGCGGACCGACCGCGGTCCCCAGGTTGAGCACGATCAGGAAGGTCAGCGCGGACCCCAGGTCGTAGCCGGCCGAGCGCATGAGCTGCGGCAGCCACGTGTAGAGCCCGAACAACACCAGCAGCGACGTGAACGTCATCAGGCAGAACAGCACCGTGGTGACGAAGTGGCGCCGGGAGAACAACACGGTGAACCGGCCGAGTGCGGGCGGAACCGGCGCCGCGGCGCGGCTCGCCCGGAGGTAGACCGGCGACTCCGGCAGGTACCGGACGGCGAACGGCAGCACCACAGAAGCCGCCAGCCCGCCGATGAGGTACTCCGCGCGGAACCCGAGCGCGGGAACGACCGCCGCCGCGACCACGCCGGCGAGCGCGCCGCCGGCTCCGACGCCGGCGAAGGCCAGCGCGGTGTTGAGGTTGCGCCGCCGGGCCGCGGAGTACTCGAAGACCAGGGCGACGATCGACGGCAGGACACCGCCGACGCCGATCCCGACCAGGACCCGGCCCACCGCGAAGACGGCGACCCCGGGCGCGACGCCGCACAGCACCATCGCCAGGGAGAAGACCAGCACGCTGGCCAGCACCAGACGCCGCCGGCCGATCAGGTCGGTGAGGACGCCGACGACGAGCGTCCCGGCGAGCGTGCCGATCGGCGTGAGGCTGCCGATCAGCCCGGCTTGGGCGACCGTCAGGCCCCAGTCGTGGTAGGCGAGCATGGCCGGAAGCGCGGCTCCGTAGGCGATGACGTCGTAGCCCTCGAGCGTCATGCACGCCAGGCACAGCACCAGAACGCTGACCGGAGTACGCGGGAAGGACGGGGAAGCGGACATGGCGGCGTTGCCTTTCCGGGGACCACGACTGCTCAGTCTGGTGGTGCGAGGGGGAAGCGCTTGTCCATCCAGCCGGCCACTTCGGCGGCGGCGAGCTCGTTGCCGGTGGGTTCGCCGTCGGCGATGGCGTTGCCGAAGTGCAGGCCCCGGACCGTGGCGACGCTGAGGTCGCTCGCACCGAGTGCGGCGATCATGCGGCTGCTGTCGGCGGGGAAAGCGCCCTGGTCGCCCGTGACCCCGACGAACAGGGTGGGCGCGGTCACCGAGGGTGCGCAGCGGACGAAGTCCGCGTTGGTGCTGAGCCCGGACCAGGTGGACAGCCACGCCTCGGGGGTGGTGAGGCGGCCGAAGCCGGTGCGGCCGTAGTTGATCAGGTCGGGACGTTTGCCGAACAGTGAGCCGTACGGCCGTTCGCTCGGGTCGAGGGTGAGGTCCACCGTGCGGAGGTCGGCGTCGGTGCGGAACACCGTGATGATCCTCGGGGCGAGCGAGCGCCGGCGGTCTGCCGCACTGCCCGTATTCTTGAACGCCGCACGCGCTTCGGCCGTGCGAGCGAGGTGTTCGCGGGCCACGGCGTCGATGCGAGCGACACGGGCGCGCTGCGCCGAGCGGTAGCGCCGCACGAACTCCGCCGGGTAGGCCGAACTGCGCGGGGGTTCGGCGAAACCGTTGGCCGGGTTGAACGGGTCCAGCTCCGGGACGACCGACAGCGGATCGGTCTCGTCGGCGACCGACGGGTCGATGCAGTTCAGCAGCAGCGCGCCCTGACCGGGGTGCGGGGCCAGGAAGATCGCGCCGTCGGCGAGGGGCATGTCGGCGTCGGCGAGGTTCGTGGGGCGGCCGCCGGGAGTGGTGGCGATACGGTCCGCGGGAGCGAGCGCGGCCTGCTCGAGGTAGAAGGCGTAGAGCGTGCCGCCGCCGGAGTGGCCCAGCACGACCACGGACTCGAAACCCTTGCCCCGCAGGAAAACCTGCCCGGCGGCGACGTCGTGGAGGGCCTGTTCGTGGACCAGCGTCAGGTCGTTGTTGACCGAACGCGTGTGTTGCGTCCAGACCGCGACGCCCGCTTGCAGCAGCAGGGGCACCAGGGGGTGGTGCGTCAGATCCTGGCGCGGGTGCATCAGGCACACGACCGTGCGCGCGCCGGGCACGGTGGCCAGCACACCGCGCACGCTCGCACCGTCCGCAGTGGACAGTTCGTGCACGCTGGTCACGGTGGCGGCCGGCCGCTCCCCGGCGGTCAGGTAGCGCCCGGCACCGAGCCGCGCGGAGGTCATACCGGCTCCACGCGCAGCGCGTTCTTGTCGTGCTGGGTGATGCGGCTGTCCCGCGCCACTCCGGCGACGCACGAGTACCAGACGGCGTGGCGGCAGCCGGTGGCCCGGCGGTCGATCACGATCGCGTCTTCGGCGTGGATCTCGAAGTACGGCCCGATCTGCCCGACCGTGACGGCCGGATCCTCGGCCGCGACCTTGGCGACGGCCGTGTTCTCGGGGACGTCGAGGAGGTAGAGCGTGGTCATCGCGCGGGCTCCCAGTCGGCCGCGCGCTCCACGATCAGCTCGGCCTTGCGTGCCAGCAGCTTCCCGAACGTCGGCTCGGGTTGGCCGACGACGTCCAGCAGCGCGTCGATGGTGAGGTTCGCGTCGAGGTCCTCCTGCGGCGTCACGGGACGCATCGCGCGGGTGAGCTCGACCATGTAGCCGTTCGGGTCGTGGGTGTAGATCGACTCGATAGTCTCGTGCTGGATCTGCATCTCCACCGGCCACGCGCTCGCGTCGAGCCGGCGCCGGTACTCCAGCAGGTCCTCTTCGTTGTCGACGTGGATGGCCAGGTGGCGCGAGCGCACGAAGTACTCGGGCACGTCGGCGCCGAACCGGGCGTAGACGTCGCCCTTCTCCCCCGGCGCGCCACCGACGCTCTGCTCGGCGCCGAAGTAGTAGAAGAACGCGATCCGGTCCTCGTTGCCGATGTCGAAGAAGAAGTGGATGAAGTCCGGGTGATCCTCCGGGCCCCAGCCGGCCGCGCAGATCGAGTGCACGACCGGGAAACCGAGGACGTCGCGGTAGAAGTGCACGGTCGCCGCGGGGTCGAACGTCGGGAACGCGACGTGGTCGACCCCCTGCACCCGGTGGTCCAGCTCGGTCATCAAAGCCTCCAGCAAACGATCTCGACGGGTTCGGTACGCCCGAGCCTACGCTCGAATTGACGAGACAGTCAACAGTTTGACACTTGAGACGATTCACTGGGCGCGCGCTTACCCGAACGTCACTTCAGGGGAGGCCTCAGAGGTCGAGGACGCGTTCCAGGTGGTCGAGATCCTGGCGGAGCAGCTTGAGCGCGGCCGCCGGACCGTCGCCGTCGGGGACGCGGCGGTCCGGGCGCTCGAGCGCCCCGACGGCCATGTCCGCGAGCTGCTCGGTCACCGCCTCGGCGCTGTCCCGGCCGCCGGGCTGGAACCACCAGGCCACCCAGTTGCACATGCCGAGCAGGCCGAGGGCTGCGACGCGGGCGTCGACCGGCCGGAACCGGCCCGCGCGGACACCCTTCTCGACCACCCCCGCGATGGTCTTGAGCACGGCACGGCGGCTCTTGTCGTAGGCCGCGGTGAGCCCCTCGGGCAGCTCGGCCTCGGAGCGGATCAGCAGCCGGAAGCGCTCGGGCTGGGTGGCGCGCCGGCGCACCAGCACGTCGACGACGCCGCGCAGCGCCTCGACGGGGTCGAGGTCGGACCGCCCGGCGAGCGCGGTGAGCTCGCCGAGAGGGCCGTCGGTGACCTCGGTGACGAGCTTGGCGAGCAGCTCTTCCTTGCTCTTGACGTAGTAGTACAGCGCGGGCCGGGTGATGCCGAGGGCGTCGGCGATGTCCTGCAGGCTCGTGCCGGCGAACCCCCGTTCGGCGAACAGGCGGGTGGCGTGCTCGTAGAGCTCGTTCTCCACCAGCTCCCGGCGGGCGGTGCTGGCCGCGCCCCGACTGCGTCCGGCCCCGGTATCACTCATGGGCAGAGGATAGTTCGACGCTCAGCGCGTCGCCGCGAGCAGCCGTCCGGCGCCGGGCAGCACGGGGTCGAGACCGAGGCTCGTCAGCAGCGTGTAGGCGCCGGCGGTGGCCGCGGAGAGCACCGGCAGGCCGAATTCCTCCTCCGCCGGGACCAGCAGGTTCAGCGACGGCATCTGGACGCAGGCGGAGATGACCAGCGCGTCGGCGCCACTCAGGTCGAGCCCGCGGGCGGCCTCCATGACGCGGTCGCCGGCGATGCAGCCGACCTCGGCGTTGTCGCCGACCTCCAGTGCGGCCCAGTCGACGACGTCGAACCCTTCGGCCTCGAGGTAGGCCACGACCTGCTCGGCGAGCGGCCGCAAATAGGGCGTCACGAGCGCGATCCGCCGGGCGCCGAGGGCGTTCAGCCCCTCGACCAGCGCACCGGCGCTCGAGAGGACCTCGGTGTCCGGCAGCCGGTCCCGGATCTCCTTCTCCACGCGCTGGTGTTCGCCGGCGCCCTGCGCCATGACGGCGACGAGGCAGGCGTAGAGCAGCGCGTCGACCCCGGCGTCGCCCAGCTCGCCCACGCACCTCTCGCGCTGGGCGTTCATCGCCTTCAGCTCTTCCGGCGTGACCTGGTGCATGCGCATCCGGCTGGAGTGGAAGGAGAACTGCTCGGCGTGGCGGGAGAGCAGGGCCGGGATCTCGGTCTCGACGGTGACGTTGGAGCTGGGGACGACCAGCCCGATCCGGTGGGTCATCGTGTTCCTGCCGTCTCTGCGGCGATCTTGTGGGAGATCTCCGCGGTCAGGCGCTTCTTGTCGACCTTGCCGACCAGCGTGCGCGGTATTTCGGGGACGTGCTCGATCCGTTCGGGCCACTTGAACTTGGCGACGTCGAGCGCGGCGAAGTGCTCTTGTACCTCGGCCAGGCCCAGCTCCGGGCCGTCGACGACGACGTAGGCGCAGGTGCGCTCGCCCAGGCGCGGGTCGGGCATGGCGACCACGGCGGCCGCGGTGATCCGGGCGTGGCGCAGCAGGAGCAGTTCGACCTCTTCGGCGTTGATCTTCTCGCCGCCGCGGTTGATGAGGTCCTTGATCCGGCCCTCGATGGAGACGTACCGCTCGCCGTCGATCTCCCGCACGGTCGCGAGGTCACCGGTGCGGTAGAAGCCGTCGGCGGTGAAGGCGCGGGCGTTGTGCTCGGCGGCGTCGTAGTAACCGCGCAGCGTGTAGGGGCCGCGGCAGCACAGCTCGCCGACCTCGCCGTCGGCGACCTCGGTCTCGGTCCCGGGCTCCAGGATCCGCACCTCGTCGAGTGCCGACAACGGGGTGCCGACGGTTTGCAGGCGTGCCGTCCGCGGCGCTCCGGGCCGGGTGGTGAGGAACAACCCCTCCCCCATGCCGAACAGCTGTCCCGTCCAGAGACCGCGGGCTTCCAGGTCGTCGAAGAGCGCGGCCGGGACCTTGGCGCCGGAGAGGACCACCTGGGTGAGGGCCTTGGCGGCGTCGGCGAAGCCCGGGTGGGCGGCGGCGCGGTAGTGCCCGTGCCCGAGCAGCACGTGGGTGGCGCCCTCGCGGGCCAGCAGCGGAAGAGACTCGTCGAGGTCGGGGCGGCCGAGGACGAGGCACGCGCCGACGCTGTGCGGGGCGTGCACGGCGCACACGATCCCGGCGTTGTGGATGACCGGGATCAGGTGCGCGACCCGCGTTTCCGGGGTCCAGCCCCAGGAACGCGCGTACTCCGCGCCGTTGTACCAGTACTCGGCGTGCAGCCGGGGGATCACCTTCGGCACTCCGGTGGTGCCGCCGGAAAGCTGGTGCACGGCCACGTCGTCGGGGCCGATGTCCGCTTGGATCCGCTCGACGAGTGTGCGGGCCGCGGCCGGGTCGACGGCGCTGCCGAGCGAGCCGAGCGAGTGGCCGCGCGGGTCGTCACCCAGCACCACCACGTGCCGCAGGGTCGGGTGGTCCTGCTGGTGCGCCTGCGCGAACCCGACCAGGTCGAAACTCCGCAGGCCCGCCTCGACCAGGTGCGCGACCGCGCCCACCCGCCGGCTGATCTCGCCGATCTCGTGCCCCCGGTGCGCGGCGAGCGTGGCGACGGGGATCAGGCCGGCCTTCAGCACGCCGTACCAGGCGACGACGCTCTCCAGCCGGTTGGTCACCTGGAACAGCACCGGGTCCCCCGGCCGCAGCCCCAGCGCGGCCAGCCCCGCGGCGACGCGGTCGGTGCGCTCGTCCAGTTCGCGGTAGGTGAGCCGGCCGTCCAGCGCGACGACGGCGTCGCGGTCCGGATGAGCCTGTGCCACGCGGTGGTACTCGGTGGCGATCGTGGCGGAGCCCCACAGCCCGGCCTCGCGATAGCGGCGGACGGCGGCCTCGGGGTGGGGCACGAGCTTCATGCGGTCTCCTCGGTGAGCACCACCAGGTCGGTACGTCCGCTGACCAGGCCGTCGGCCAGATCGTCGCGCAGTTCCGCCGGTCCCTCCACCGCGGTCAGCACACCGGTCTCGAGCCGGACCCGTTCGGCGAGGTTCAGGCGGGTGAGCAGGGCGGGCCGGGCGGGCGAGCCGGTGACCAGCACGCCGTCGGTGTCCCGCGCGCGGGCGACGAGGGCGTCTCCTTCGGGTGACCACGGGTCGTCGAGCGCGCAGGTGAGGGCTTCCAGCTCGGGAACCGCGGTCCGGTCGGGGAACCGCCGGCCGCCGTGGACGAGCGGGCGGCCGAGGATCCAGCCGGTGAGGTCGCCGGTGGCCGGTTCGCCGCCGTACTGCTCCAGGGCCGTGCCCACGACGTCGGGTGCGGTGGTGGCGAACCGGTCCAGCGGGACGTTCCCCGCCCGCGACATGTACGCGACCATCAGGCGTTCGACGGGCAGCCCGGTCCGGGACGGGAACGACTCCCACCACAGCCGGCTGCGGCGGGCCAGCTCCTGCAGCCGTTCGACGGCCGGCCGCCGGACCTGTTCGTACCGCGCGAAGGCGGCGTCGGCGGTCTCGGCCTCGCCCAGCGCGTCGACGAGGGCGATCGCGTCCTCCATGGCCAGCTTCGTACCGGAGCCGATCGAGAAGTGGGCGGTATGGGCGGAATCGCCCAGCAGCACGGTGTTCCCGCTCGACCACCGGGCACAGTGGACGGTGCGGAAGCGCAGCCAGCGGGTGCGGTTGCCGATCAGCGGGTGCCCGCGCAACTGCTCGGCGAACGCCTGCTCCAGGAACCGCAGGGAAGTCTCGTCGGACTCGGTTCCGGCGGCGACCCCGAGGTCCGCGGTGGTGGTGTCGAACCCGGCCCGCCGCCAGGTTTCCTCGTCGGTCTCGATGAGGAACGTCGAACGGCCACCCGAGTACGGGTAGGCGTGCGTCACGAACGTCCCGTACTCGGTCTCGACCGGCGCGAACACCGCGTCGTCGAGCGCGAAGTCGGTGCCGCACCACAGGTACAGGCCCTTGCCGACGTCGATCCGGGCGCCGAACGAGCCGTTCTCGCGGGTGGCGCTGCCGACGCCGTCGGCGGCGACCACCAGGTCGGCGTCCAGGTCCCCGGCGGCCCGGCGGGTGCCGAAGTCCAGTTCGACGCCCGCTTTTTCCGCGTGCCGCTGCAGCACGGCGAGCAGCTCGGTGCGGGCGATGCCGATGAGCCGGTCGTTGTGCACCCGGACGGAGTCGGCGCCGACCCGCATGGTCATGTCGTGGCGGAGGCCGGCCGCGACGAGGTCGCGCAGCGTGTCGGGATCGGCCGCCTCGAGCTTGCGCTGGGTGCCGGCGGCGAGGCCGACCCCGAAGCCGAAGGTGGAGCCCGGATCGCCCTGCTCGTACACCCGGACGTCGCAGGCGGGATTCGCGAGCTTGAGCAGCCGGGCGGCGTAGAGCCCGCCCGGTCCACCACCCAGCACCGCGACCCGTCGTGGCTGCATCACCGCACCTCCGAAGGCTGTGTTTGACATACTAGTCGACTATTTGACGCTGGCGAAGCCGCGAAGTCAAGATTGACTGTTGTCAGCAGCGTCGAATACTCTACGCCTTCGTCAGGAAGTCTCTCGCGCAAAGGAGCGCTCAAGATGGCTTATGTCATCGGCGTGGACGTGGGCGGCACGTTCACCGACGCCGTCCTCGACGACGACGCGGGAACCGTGCTCGCCGCGAAGTCGCCCTCCACCCCACCGGACTACTCACAGGGCGTCCTCGACGTGCTCCGCCTGCTGGCCGAGCAGCTCGGGAAGAGCCTGCCCGAGCTGCTCGCGCAGACCCACCACATCGCGCACGGCACCACGTCCTCGCTCAACGCCCTGGTCACGGGCAACGTGCCGCCGGTCGGCTTCCTGACCACCAAGGGACACCGCGACTCAATCTTCATCATGAACGTCGAGGGCCGCTACCTCGGCCGGTCGCCGCACGAGCTGCAGAACGTGCTCGGGCAGACCAAGGACCACGCGCTGATCCCCAAGCGGCACGCGCTGGAGGTCACCGAACGGATCGACCGCGACGGCGCCGTCGTCGTCGAGCTGGACGAGGACGCCGCCCGCGACGCGATCCGGACCCTGCTCGCCGACGGCGTCAAGGCGATCGCGGTGTCGCTGCTGTGGTCCTTCCGCAACCCCGTCCACGAACAGCGCCTGCGCGAGCTCATCGCCGAAGCGGACCCCGACGTCTTCGTCGCGCTGTCGAGCGAAGTCAGCCCCCGCATCCGCGAGTTCGCCCGCAACGCCACCACGATCATGAGCACCCAGATCGGACCAGGCCTGCGCGACTACCTCACCACGCTCGAGAACACGTTGCGGGACAACGACCTCTCCGGACCGCTGCTGGTCATGCAGAGCAACGGCGGCGCCGTCGCGGCGGCTGAGGCACCCGCGACCGCGATCAGCACCGTCGGATCCGTGCTCACCGGCGGCGTGATCGGCTCGGTCGCGCTCGGCCGCCAGCTGGGCCACCGCAACATCATCTCCACCGACGTCGGCGGCACCACCTTCCTCGCCGGCCTCGTCGTGGACGGCGAACCGGTGCGTGACACCACCACGGTGATCAACCACCACCCGATCAACGTGCCGACCCTGCGCGTGGACGCGATCGGCTCCGGCGGCGGCGCCATCGCCTGGCTCGACGCCGGCGGCAACCTCCGCATCGGGCCGCACAGCGCCCAGGCCGTACCCGGGCCCGCCTGCTACGGCAACGGCGGCACCGAGCCGACCAACACCGACGCGAACCTGGTGCTGGGCATCCTGCCCGAACGCGGCCTGCTCGGCGGCCGCAAGCCGCTGTCGCCGGAGCTGGCGCGGCAGGCGATCGACGTCCGGATCGCGAAACCGCTGGGGTTGTCCGTGGAGGAGGCGGCCGCGGCAATCTACACCGTGCAGAACGCCCAGACCGGCGACCTCCTGCGCAAAACCGTCGTCGAAGCGGGCCACGATCCCCGCGACTTCGTGGTCTACGCGTTCGGCGGCGCGGGCCCCGCCCACTGCGCCGGCTACGCGGCCGAGGTCGGCGTCGACGAGGTCGTGGTCCCGCTCGGGCCGGTGGCTTCGGCGTTCTCCGCGTTCGGCCTGGCGTCGTCCGACATCGCGCTGGCGGCCGAGCTGTCGGATCCGACGACCGTGCCGTTCGACCCGGCCCGCGCCGAGCGCAACTTCGCCGATCTGGAGAAACAGGTCCTCGACGGGCTCGACCGGCAGGGGGTGCGGTTCGAGACCGTCGAGCTGCACCGCGAGATCGACATGCGGTACGCGATGCAACTGGCCGAGGTCAGCACCCCGGTGGTGCGCGGGCACCTCGACATGGCTGCCATCGAAGAGGCCGCAGCGGGCTTCGAAGAGCGCTACGCCGCGCTCTACGGCCGCGACGCCGGGTTCCGCGAAGCCGGGATCCAGGCGATCACGTTCCGCGTGCGGGGCATCGGCGTGCTGCCGTTCAGCCCCGAACTGCCACCCGTGCCGCCCGCGCCGTCGGCCGACCCGGCCGCCGCGCTGGCCGGCCGCCGCCCGGTCCAGCTCGACGCCCGGCTCGGCTACGTCGACACCCCCGTCTACGACTACCGCGAACTGCGCGCCGGCCACGTGCTGACCGGCCCCGCCATCGTCGAGGTGCCGACGACCACCGTGGTCGTCCCCGGCGGGACCACCGGCACCGTCGACCACCTCGGCAACCTCACGATCCGCAGGAGTGCCGCATGACCATGCCGATCCCCGGCTCGGAGCGCTTCTCCAGCCGTCCCGTCGACCCGGACGAGCTCGCCAGCTCACTGCCGTCCACTTTGGACGTCCACAGTGTCACGCAGGAGCAGATCGACGGCCTCGACCCGCTCACCTACGAGGTGATCCGGCACCGGCTGTGGTCGGTCACCGACGAGATGGGCGAGGCGCTCAAGCGCATGTCCGGCTCGCCGATCGTCACCGACGCCAACGACTTCGACTTCGCCATCTCCGACGAGCTCGGCCAGGAGGTGCAGGTCGGGCTGTACAACACGATGCTCGTCGGCGCGGTCGACCTCGCCATCTACTGGACGCTGCGCCACCGCGCGAGCAACCCGGGCATCGAAGCCGGCGACATGTTCCTCACCAACGACCCGTGGGTCGGCGGCGGGCTGCACCAGAACGACGTCATGGTCTACCAACCGGTCTTCCACGACGGGAAGCTCTTCGCCTGGACGAGCGCGATCGCGCACCAGCCCGACCTCGGTGGCGTCGGCCTCGGCTCCTTCTCCCCCGCCGCGCAGGACGTGTTCTCCGAATCGCTGCCCACTCCGCCGGTGAAGGTGGTGCGCGGCGGCCAGGTGCAGAGCGACGTCGCCGACCTGTGGGTGCGCCGCTCGCGCGTGCCGATGCTGATCGGGCTGGACCTGCGGGCGAAGATCGGCGCCAACAACGTCGGCGCCGAGCGGCTCCACGCGCTGATCGACCAGTACGGCCCGGACACGGTCAAGGCCGTCATGAAGCGGATGATGTCCGACGCCGAAGCCCGGTTGCGTGACAAGCTCACCGCGTTGCCCGACGGCAGCTGGACCGCGACCGGCTACCAGGACCAGTCCCACGAGGGCGACCGCGGGCTGCACAAGATCACCGTGACCACCACGAAGTCCGGTGACCACCTCACCTTCGACTTCACCGGCACGGACAAGCAGGCCGGCGTCATCAACTGCACGTACGCCGGCATGCGCGGCGGTGTCATGCTGGCGCTGCTGCCGATCCTCGCCAACGACATCCCGTGGTCGGCGGGCGGGCTGATGCGCTGCTTCGATCTCGTCACCGAAGAAGGCACGCTCAACAACGCGACCTTCCCCGCCGCCGTCGGGCGCGGGCCGATCGGGCCGGCGTGGCTGACCGGCAGCCTGATCGCCGAGTGCCTGTCGCAGGTGCTCGACCGCGACCTGGAGCTGGGCAAGAACGTCCAGGCGACCTGCTGCGGCACCTGGGACACGGCCGTGATTGCCGGGCTCGACGAACGCGGCGAGCAGCCTGTGCCGTTCCTGAACATCCTGATGGAGCCGATGGCCGGCGGGTACGGCGCGCGCCCGCACGCCGACGGGATCGACACCGGCGGCCTGTTCTGCATCCCGATGGGCCGCGTGCCCGACGTCGAGATGACCGAGTTCCTGTATCCGATCCTCACGCTGTGGCGGCGCGAACTACCCGACTCCGGCGGCCCGGGCCGACACCGCGGCGGCCTCGGTGCCTCGCTGGCGATCACCCCGCACGGCACGAGCGTCCCGATGGGCTTGGTGCTCGCGTCGGCGGGCAAGGCCGTGACGCAGAACGCCGGGCTGTCCGGCGGGCACCCCGGCAACAGCGGGCTCGACGTCCTCGCGCGGCAGAGCCGGATCGCCGAGCTGCTGGCCTCGGGCACGATGCCGTCGTCGCTCGAAGAACTCAGCGACACGCTCGAGCCGGGCCAGAACTACGCGTCGAGCTACCTGGCGCCCGGCGAGGTCTTCGCGATGACCTGGCAAGGCGGCGGCGGTTACGGCGATCCACTGGCCCGCGACCCCGAAGCCGTCGCCCGCGACCTGGGCGAGCAAAAGATCACCCCGGCCGCCGCGGCCACGGTCTACGGCGTCGTCCTGAACGATGGCGAAGTCGACGCGGCAGCCACCACGGCCGAGCGTGACCGGCTTCGCGGGGTGCGACGGGATCGCTCGCGGCTGACCGGGGAGACGCGCGGCAAAGCCGACCTGTCGTCGGTCAAGCGCGTCGACGACAACCTCATCGAGGTCGGCACGGCCATCGCCTGCGCGCACTGCGCGGAGATCCTCGGAGACACCGGCGAGGGGCCGCTGGCCCTCGCCGTGTACGACGGCGCCGCGACCGAAGCCGGACCGCAGATCATCGCGACGGCCTCGGACTACGTCGACACCCCGGTGGTGTTCCGGCAGTACAGCTGCCCGTCGTGCTGGACCGCGTTGTCCTCGGCCGTGGTCCCGGTCGACCACCCGGACCACGCGGCCACGCTCGGCAAGCTGACTGTCACCACCTGACGGAAACCGGGTGGGCGAGCGGTGCCCCGCTCGC
>NZ_JBFBBQ010000125.1:0-22773 GCF_040682775.1 Amycolatopsis sp. NPDC051106
GGAGTGACCCGCCCGGCAGCGGGTGACCACCGGGGTCACTCCGCGACGCACCGCGGAGCAGGATCAGCGCTCGGCGGACTTCCTCGCTCTCGTCCTGCGCCCGGAGGCTCGAAACGGTGTCCGCAAGCTCGTCGCCGAGCCGGCCACCGGCGGCGATGCACGACCGGACGGCCGACCGCACCTCGTCCTGCGCGAAGTCCGGCCGAAGGTCCCGCTCCCAGAGCTTCAGCGCGTGCACGGCCGCGCGTCGCGACACCTCCGGAACCGCCGCGTACCAGTGCCCGCCCAGCCGGCCCCGCGGCGGCGGATCGCCCGGTGGCGGCACCCGCCGCCCGAGCCGTTTCTGCGTCACGCGCGCTTTCGCGTACGCGGTGGCCTCCACGCGCCACACCGCGCGACTGGCCTCCAGCTCCTCCAGCGCACGCAGCAGGGCCCGCTCGTGCCGCTGGTACGGCCCGGCCAGCTCCGCGAGGAAGCTCAACGTGGCCCGGTGACCGATCGGGTGATACAGACTCACGCACGAGCACAGCGCCGCGACGCGCCGGCCGTGCGCCAGGCTCCCGTCACGCACCCGGCGCGCCCGCTCTCCGAACCCCATCCGCCGACCGTACCGCCGGGTGATCGCCCGGGTCGTCAGCCCGGCGCGAACCCGGCGCCGGTCCGGCCGAACAGCTGCTGGGCGACCGTCTTGCACACTTCGGCCCCGTACCGGTGCTCGTCGCCCTGGTCCGGGTAGTGCACCAGGACCGCGAGCACCCAGTGGTCCCAGATCGCCAGGCAGTTCACCGTCCACGAACTCCCGTGCCGGGTCCAGCCGTTCTTGACCGCCGGACGCTCGCCCGCCAGCGCCGGGGCCTCCGCGATGCCGAACGCGTCGCCGGGATCGACCGAGCGCATGAGGTCGAGCAGCTTGCTCCGCCACTGCGGGCTCACGCCCGGACCGCGGGCCACGCACCGGCCGAGCAGGCTGGCGTCGGCCGCCGACATCGTGGTCTTGGACCACCGATGCGGGTGAACCACCGTCTCCCGCAACCCGCAGGTCCGGATCATCCGGGCGATCGAGTCGTCCTCGCCGAGCCGGAGGTACAGCGTCTGGGCGGCGCGGTCGTCGCCGACCCGGATCATCCGGGTCACCCGGCCCTCGTCGGCGGCCGAAATCCGCGACTCGCGCGAAGCGAGGAAGTCCACGACGAGCCAGATCTTGATCAGGGATTCGGCCGTGGTGCGCAGGGTTCCGCCGCCGACCACGGCACCGGTGGTGAGCTCACGCAACGCCCAGGACCATTCGCCCCGGACGTCGACCGCCACTTCGGCGTTGCCCGGGCGCGTACCCGAAAAGCGCGGAGCGGTGTCCGGTTGCCCGGACGAAACCGGCTCTTCCGCCGCGGCGGTCACCGTCTCGGAGCGAAGACCGGACGCCGCGGTGAGCGAGCCGAGAACGGCGGCCACCAGGATGACGACCACGAGAACTCGCATCGAAACTCCTTCGGCAGAAGACCGAATGCGTTCCGGCCGACCTATCGCTTGAGCTGAACGGAATTCAGCACCGTCGACGCGGCCTGCTCGTTGGCGGGCGAGCTGTCGATTTCGACGGTGTAGGCGCCGAGTTCACGGTGCTGGTGCAGGGGCAGCGGGTCCTGCGGGAACGTGCTGCTCGCGGCCTTGCTGGTCAGCGACACGGTCAGCGAGAAACAGCGGCTGTCGAGCGGGGTCTTCCTCGCCTCGGGGTCGGGGCAGAGCACCAGGGTGTTGGTCTCGGGCTCGCTGGTGAACGTGGCGACCTTCTGCCCGTCGGGAACCCGCACCGACTTGAGCGGCGAGTCGATCGCCGGCGGCTTGGTGCCGATCTTCCCCAGCAGGGCCAGCATTTCCGCGGCCGTCACCGGCTTCGTGGTCCTCGCCCAGATCCAGCGATCCGGTCCGTCCTGCCACATCACCGACCGCGGGTTCTGGAGCTGACCGGCGGCCGAGGGCTTCGCGGTCAATGCGCTCTTGGGCGCGGCACCGTCGCGGACTTCGACCTCGAACGCGTACTGATGGCCCTGCCCGTAGTGCAGGGCGGCGAAGTGCGGCTGGATGGCCCACATGAACAAGTCCCAGGACCCGTCCTCGAGGCTGATCGCCGGCGCGTTCGGGGGCACGGTGGCCGACGGGGCGGACGACCCACTCACGCTCGCGGCCGGCTGCACCACCGCGGCACCCCCGCCCTGCACCCAGACGGCTCCCGCACCGAGGGCGGCCACCGTGAGCGTCACCGCGACGACGCTGGTCGTGCGGCGCCGCCGGATCCGGCGGGTGGCGGCGGCGAGCACCCGCTCGGGATCGGGCGCCAGGGACTCCTGGGCGCGCAGCGCGCGGCGCAGTTCGTCGAGGTCGGTCATCACACACTCTCCTTGCCTTCTTTGAGCTCGACACGCAGGGCGCTCAAGCCGCGCGAGATGTGGCTGCGCACCGTCCCGGACGCGCAGCCGAGGACCGCGGCGATCTCGGCGTCGTCGCGGTCCTCGTAGAACCGCAGGACGATCGACGCGCGTTGGGCGCGGCTCAGCCGTGCGAGCGGCCCGGCGAGCTGGTCGGCGTCGGTGATCCGCCACGCCGGATCGGGCGCGCTCGGCTCGTCGAACCGGGTGACATCGGCGGTGGGGTGCACGGATCGCTGGTACCAGCGGCGGCGCCACCCGAGGTAGCCGTTGACCACCATCTTCCGCAGGTACAGGTCGGGCCGGTCCACCGTCGCGATCCGCCGCCAGCTCTGGTGAGCCCGCACGAGCGCGTCCTGCACGACGTCCTGAGCCAGCTCACGGTCACCGGTCAGCACGGCGGCGAACCGCACCAGTCCGGGCAGCTGCTCACGGGAGAACTCTTCGAACCGCACACCCCTCAAGATGCCGCTGCCCGGGCGATCTGTTGCAGTCGCGGCCGACTTGTTCCGGAGGTTGCGAAACTTGCCCGCCCATGTCGAACACGCGTTCGATACGCGCGGTCAGCGGGCTGGGCAGTCCGCGCCGGCGCGCCGAGGTCTCGGGATCCACCGCCACAACGCTCCGGCCGCCCTTCCCTCGACGGATTCGCCCACGACCTCCTGGCCGCCCGCGAGCGTGGTGTGGGCCCAGGGGGTATCTCGCCTGCGGCCGGGGCGGCCTCGACCTGGGTCAGCGGGCCACCAACGTGGACCGGCGGCTCGGGTTGCCCGGCCAGTCATCGAGACGCGAACGTGCCGAGAGCCTCGGCACTTCCCCACCGTGAAGGCCTGCGGGGGATCAGCGGGCTGGGCAGTCCGCGCCGGCGCGATGGCGTCTCGGGATCCACTTCCACAACGCTCCGGCCGCCGCGAAACCCACCAGGCCGCTCGCCGCGATCCCCGCGCCCAGGCCGGCCAGCGCGGTCACCGCCGACAGGATCAGCGGGCCCACCCCGGTGCCGATGTCCGCCAGCTCGTTCCAGATGCCGATGTGCGTCGGCCGTCCCACCTTCGGTGACACGTCGGCGCCGAGGGTCATCACGATGCCCGAGCCGATCCCGTTGCCGAAGCCCATCACCATCGCCGCCACCGTCAGCGGTGCGGCGCTGCCGGCGAGCGGCATCACCAGGAACGACACGCCCAGCACGAGCGTCGCCGGCACGGCCACCCAGCGCCGGCCGTAGCGGTCCATCACTTTCCCGGCCGGGTAGAACGTCAGCGCGTCGACGGCCCCGGCGACGCCGTAGATGATCGAACTCGTCGTCGGGGACAGGCCGATGTGCGCCGCCCACAGCGGCACCACCGTCTGACGCGTCTGGCGGATCGCCGACAGCAGCAGGATTCCGGCGCCCAGCGTCGCGTAGACCCGCCACTGCCGCTTGAGCATCCCCCGCGTCGTGACCGCGGACGCGGCCGCCCGGTCGTCCGCGGTCACGACCAGGTCGGGCACCCGCAGCACCAGGGCACCCGCCGCGAAGATCGCGGCCAGGCTCACGTAGTACGCGCCGGGCAGCCCGGCGAAGCGCATCGCCGCGGCGCCCGCGAACGGCCCGAGGAACACGCCGATCCGCATGCTCCCGCCCAGCGTCGACAACGCCCGGGCGCGCATGTGTTCCGGAACGATCTCGGTCAGGTACGTCTGCCGGGCCAGGCCGTAGACCGCGCTCGCCGCGCCGATCAGCACGACCCCGCTGCCGTAGAGCAGCAGCGACCACGGTCCGTGCCCCAGGTCGACCAGGCAGATCAGCAGGCCGGCGACCATGACGGCCGCCGCCAGGAGCATCGACCGGCGTTCCCCGACCCGCGTCGCCAGCATGCCGGCCGGGATGTTCGCGGCCAGCGACCCGACCCCGAGCAACGCGGCGATCAGCGCGGCTGTCGGGGTGCTCGCCCCGCGGTCGATCGCGCTCAGCGCGATGACCGGCAGCACGGCTCCCTCGGACAGCCCGAACAGGGCGGCCGGCCCGTACGCCGCCGCGGCGACCGAGCGCAAGCGGAACTCTTCGACCATGTCCGTGCATCATGCGTGACAGCGGCGGGACTGTCCGCCACGACGTGATCTTTCTCGCTCGGACATGCCTCTTACCAGGGCATTTCGGTCAGCAGCTCCAGTGCATCCGCACCGCGGCGAGGTCGTCCCACAGGCCGGCGTCGAAGCTCGCCCGGGCGCGGAACCGGACGTGTCCCCCACCGCCCGGCGTGGTCCGGACGAACTTGCGCCAGTCGCCCTCGACCGGGTGCTCGGTGGCCAGCGAACCCAGGACGGTCCCGTGCGCGCCGAGCAGGTCGACGTGCCAGATCACCCAGGTGCGGCCGGGCCCGCCGGCCACGGTGCCGTCGAAGGTGGCGGTCCCGTCGGGAAAGAGCGTCCACCGGGCCCCCGCGACCATCGTGCAGTTCCCCCGCTCGAGCGGCCCCCAGGTGAACACCCACGGCGCCCGGCCGGTGAGCCGCTCCGCCGCGGCGTTCGCCGTCGCCACGATGACCGACGGGTCCATGTCACGCGCCTTTCGTCGAACTCGCACCTGGCGATGGACGGAGACTCCGGCGGCGGGCCTGATACGCGTCAGCGGCCGGGTGTCGCGGGCAGCGCGAGCGACAGGGCCAAGGTCTCGTCGAGGAACATCAGCCCGCGGTCCCCGAACTCCCGGAAAGCCTTCTCCACGGCCGAAACCGGCACGGTGAGGCCGAGTTCCCGGTGCACGGCCCGGGCGGTCCGCGGACGGTCCACACAGGCCAGGTAGACGTCGGCGAGCGTGTCGTGGAACGTGTAGGTGCCGTGGGTCTCGGGGTGCCGGCCGTCGTAGATCTGCAGGAACCCGGGGGCACACCGGTACACCAGCACCGGCGGTTGCTTCGCCTCCCAGGCGGCGGACCACGCCGACACCGCGTCCTCCAGAGGCGCGTAGACGTCGGGCGGCAGCTCGTCTTCCGGGGCGTAGTCGAAGAAGTAGGCGACGCGGTCGATGTCTACTGTGGACGGATAGACGTGGCGGTAGCTGGCCTCGGGCTCGCGCGCTCGCAGGGGGAACCGGGCGGGCTGGGTGAACAGCGGGCTGAACCGCTCGAGCCACAGCCGGTCCGCGCCGGCCGGCGGCTGGAGGTGGACCAGGTGCGGGACGGCCGCCGCCTGCGCGGCGTACTCCTCGGCCGGCTCCCCGGGGAACCCCCACAGGATGTTCCAGCCGACGCCGATGCCGTAGTAGCGGGCCCAGCGCAGGAAGTTGACGTTCTGGGCGGCGCGGACACCCTTGTCCATCAACCGGAGCACCGCGGAGCTCAGCGACTCCAGGCCCGGCTGCAGCTGCGTGACGCCCGCCTCGGCGAGGTGCTTCAGCTGTGCGCGGGTCAGGTTCGCCTTGACCTCGTAGAAGATCTGGTAGTCCCGCCGCCCGTCGGCGAGCGCGGGCAGCAGCTCCTTGAGGTAGCCCGGTTCGAGGATGTTGTCGACGGCGTCGAACCGGAAGGTGCGGTGCCGGCGCGCCTGCTCGTCCAGCTCCCCGAGCACCCGCTCCGGCGACTTGGCGCGGAAGCGCATCGTGGTGCCGTTGAGCCCGCAGAACGTGCAGTGGTGCTTGGCACCCCACCAGCACCCGCGGGCCGACTCGAACGGGAGCGCGACGTGCTCGGTCGGCAGGCCGAGCCGCGTCGCCCGCTCGAAGTACTCGCCGTAGTCCGGCACGGGCAGCTCGTCGAGCCGCTCGTGCGGCGGTTCGGCGGGGGTGGCGACGACGTCGTCGCCGACCCGCCGGGCGACGCCGGGGATCGCGCCCGGATCCGCGCCGGTGGCGAGGGCGTCGAGCAGCCGGGGGAAGGCGACGTCGCCCTCGCCGAGCACGGCGAGGTCGACGCAGCCCACGGACCGCACCAGCTCCAGGCCCATCTCCCCCTCGAAGTTGGCCCCGCCGAACACGGTGATGACGGTCGGGTCCCGTTCCTTGAGCCGCCGGGCGAGCGCGAACGACGCGGTGTTCTGCTGGAACGTCGAGCTGAAGCAGGCGACGCGGACGCCCGCGAGCTCCTCGGCGAGGGCGTCGAGGTACGCGGGCACATCGTGCTCGCGCATGGCGAGCAGTCGCTCCGGACCGTCCAGGTAGGACAGTTCTTCGCCGAGCTCGTCGAGCAGCTTCCCGTCCGGGTCCGGCGCGGCGTCGCCGAACGCCTCGACGGAGAACAGCCAGTCACCGATCTGCCGGCCCCGGTGGTCGGCGAGCCGCCGGTAGTGGTCGAGCCCGATCCGGACCGCGAAGTCGAGGTTGGCGTGCAGGGTCCGCACGGGAAAGCCGTGCTGCCGCGCGATCGCCTTCAGTAGTCCGAGCTGGATGGACGGCCGATCGGCTTCGAGGAACGGCATGGAAACGAGCACCACCGGCGGCGCGCTCACGGGGTGGAGGTGTGCCGGATCAAACGGGTGGTGGCGGCGACTGGTCCTCCGATGGGCGTGTGGTGGTAGACCCTGAGCAAGGAAGCCTGCTGCGGGGTGAAGCTCCACTTGAAGCCGTTGTGGATCTCCCCCTCGTGCTCGGTCGCGTTCCACGCGATCGTGAGGATCGCTTCCAGCAGTTCGAGCTGCTCCTCGGTCAGCGATGACTTGAGCTGGTCGAGTTTCTGCTGGAAGTCGGCTAGTGCTGCTTCGTCGAGTTCGAGATCAGGCATGAGAATCCTCCTTGTTGGTTGACTGTTCACCATCGGCTTCTTCGAGTCTCGTCCGCACCGCTTCGGCATCGGGGTGGTCGAGGTGCGAGAGGATGTCGTGGGCTTGCTGCCAGCCGGACCGGGCCGACGTGAGGTCGCCGAGGTCTCGGTGCAGGTTCGCGAGTTCGATGATCACTCGTGCCTCGGTGACCAGGTATCCGTTGCGATGCAGCAGGTCCACTGCCGTCTCGTAGCAGGTGATCGCCTTGGCGTGGTCACCGAGCTGCTTGTGGGCGTAGCCGAGGCTGTGCCAGCTCTGGGCCGCGCCCATGTGGTCGCCGAGCTGCGTCTGCAGGTCGATCGCCTGTTGGCAGTAGTCGATGGCCACCGAGTGCTCTCCGAGCAGCGTGCGGAACCAGCCCACCGCATTGAGCGCCGCCGCTTGCCCGGTCCGGTGTTCCGCCGCGCGGAAGAGGTCCAGCGCTTGCTCGGCGTGCGCCAATGCCTCCGCAACGGTTCCTTGCCGGTCAAGCATCCAAGCGAACTGCCGATGCACATAGCCTTGACCGACCACGTCGACGACCGCCGCGTACAGCTTCAAAGCGGCCTGGAGGTGAGCACCCGCCTCGTCATACCGGCCGAACCACACGTGAGTGCCGCCCAGGTGCAGGTGCGCGAACGCCTGCTTCCGCTCATCGCCCAGCCGCCTCGCCGCATCCAACGCCGCCGTGAGCAGATCGCTTTCGTCGTGCCAATGGCCGCGCATCGTCAAGAACCTGCGCAGTGCCCAGGCCAGCTCCCACACCCGCGCATCGAACTCGGCGTCCACGTCGACGGCCTGGAGCAGGACCCGGTGCTCGGTCTCGAACCACGTCAAAGCTCGCCGGCGGTCGAGGATCCGTTCGGCCTCCGCCCCCGCCGGCAACGGGGTCAGCGCGGGCGGCACCTCGAGGCGGGGGTCGAGGAAACCGTCGGCGTGGTAAGCCGTGTGGGCGTAGTGGCCGAGCAGGCGGTGGACGGCCGTTTCCCGGTCGCCGTACGAGTCCGATGTGTGCACCAGCTCGTCGGCGTACGCGCGCAGGAGGTCGTGCATCGTGTAGCGGCCGGGGGCGTGCTCGGCGACCAGGTGCGCGTTCGCGAGCTCGGACAGCAGCGGCCGCACCCGGGTGGCGGGCAGGCCCGCGAGGCTCGCCGCCGCGCGGGTGCCGATGTCCGGGCCGAGGTGGAGCCCCAGGAGCCGGAACAGGCGGGCGGCCGCGGGGTCCAGCAGCAGGTACGACCAGGAGAACACCGCGCGGGCGTCGGTCGCGGGGTCCGCGCCGGCGAACTCGTCGAGGCCGCCGCGCGCGTCCCGCAGCTGCCCGGCCAGCGCCGCCAGGCTGAACGCGGGATACGTCGCCGCGCGCGCCGCCACCACGGCCAGCGCCAGCGGGAGGTGCGCGCACAGCCCGATGATCTCCTCGGCCGCGGCGGGGTCGGCCGCGATCCGGCCGTCGCCGATCCGGCGGCGCAGCACGGCGTGCGCCTCGGCGTCGTCGAGGAGGTCGACGACGAGCGGGTGCGCTCCCTCCGTGACCAGGCCGGCGAGCTGGTCGCGGCTGGTCACGACGACCACGCAGGCCCGCGCGCCGGGCAGCAGCGGACGCACCTGCCCGGCGTCGCGGGCGTTGTCCAGCACGACCAGGACCCGCCGGTTCGCCAGCAGCGTCCGGTACAGGCCGACCTGCGCGTCCAAGGTGGTCGGGATCCGTTCGCCCGGCACCTCCAGCGCTTCGAGGAACCCGCGCACCGCCGCGGCCGGCGTCATCGGCGACCCGGTCGGGTCGAACCCGCGCAGGTTGACGTAGAGCTGCCCGCCGGGGAAGGCGCGGGCGACCGAGTGTGCCCAGTGGACGGCCAGCGTGGTCTTGCCGACCCCGGCGGTCCCCGAGAGGACGACGACCCGCGCGGCCGGCGACGGTCCGCCGGTCACCTCGCCGAGCCGGCGCAACGCGCTCTCGCGCCCCGCGAACCCCGGGGTGTCCGGCGGCAGCTGGGCGGGCGACGACGGTGGTGGCGGTGCCGGAGCCGTGGCCGGCAGCTCGCCCCGCAGGATCGACTCGTGCAGCGCGCGCAGTTCGGACCCGGGGTCGGTGCCGAGCGCGTCGGCGAGCCGGTGCCGCACGACGGCGTAGCGGTCGACGGCTTCGGCGTCGCGCCCCGCGGCGTGCAGGGCACGCATGAGCAGGACTTCGAGGGGCTCCACGAGCGGGTACTCCGCGGCGAGGTCGGCCATCGCGGCGATCACCGCGTCGGGCCGCCCGAGCCGCAGTTCGAGCTCGCCCCAGTGCACGGCCGCGTCGAGCCGGCGCCGGTGCCAAGTCGCGCGAACCCCGTCGGCCCATTCGCCCTGAAGGCCGGCCAACGGCGCACCCCGCCAGCAGAGCAATGCTTCGTGCAACGCCGCGGCCCGGTCGTCGTCGGTTTCGCGGGCGTCATTTCCGCGCTCGACCAAATGAGCGAACCGGTTCAGGTCAACCGCACCGGGATCGATTTCCAGCACGTATCCCGCGCTTCGCCGGGTTACTCCGGTCTTTGTGCCGGTCAGCTCGGCGACCTCGCCGAGCACCTGCCGAATTCGGCTGAGGTGGGAATACACCACATTGCGCGCTTCCCCCGGCGGCTCGTCACCCCACACGCGGTCGATCAGCGTCTCGATCGGAACGGGGCGCCCGGCGTCGACCGCGAGCGCCGCGAGGACGGCTTGCTGCCGCGGCGTCCCGACGTCCAGCGGCTGTCCCTCGACGCGTAGCTGTACCTCCCCGAACAGCAGGAACTCCATGCGGCGGACTCCCCGTGCTCGACGCGTCCCGACCGGCCACGTCGATGCTGCTCGCCCCGCAAGGTCTCTGCAAGGTCGGCGAGCAGGGCGTGGCGAAATCGTGAACCCGGGAACATCCCAATCCGAGGAGGGGCCATGCACGACTCGCCGGTGCCATTGCTGGAAAATGCCGCCCGAGGTGCGGAATGGGCTTGGCGGGATATCGTCGACCGATATTCCTCGCTGGTCTGGTCGGTGTGCGCGCAGTTCCGGCTCGGCAGTGCCGACACCCAGGACGTCAGCGGTGCGGTGTGGCTGCGGCTGGTGGCGAACCTGGCGCGGATCCGCGAACCGGAGGCGCTCCCCGGCTGGCTGCGCACCACCACCCGGCACGAATGCCTGCGGCTGCTGCGCCACCAGAACCGGCAGGTCCCGACCGACGACCCGCTGCTCGGCGAGCTGACCGAGCCCGCGTTCGACGCCGGGCTGATCGGGACCGAACGCCGGACCGCCGCCCGCCGCGCGTGCGCCGGGCTGCCGGCGCGGGACCGGGAGCTGCTCGCGCTGCTGTTCTGCGACCCGCCCAAGTCCTACCGGGAGATCAGCGCGACGCTCGGCATCCCGGTCGGCTCGATCGGCCCGTCGCGGGCGCGGTGCCTGGCCCGGGTGCGGCGTACGCCGGCGATCGCGGCGCTGCTCGCCGACGAACCGTGCGACTCCGGTGGTCATGCTCTCCGGAGCACCCGGGGAGCCGCTTGATACGCCGGTCCCGGATGCCCAAGGCCGAGGCGGGCTCACGGGCGCTGGTTCTGGAACTGGAACTGGACGCGCACCGAGCCGTCGAGCGGGACGACGATCGTCGCGCCGCTCGCCGACCACCGGTCGGCCACCAGGAACATCCGGTCCTTGCCGTGGATCAGCAGGCGCAGGTTCCGGTAGCGGTAGCGGAAGGTCTGCCCGTCGGCGGCCGGCAGCTTGGTCTCCTGGACGCCGGGGCTGCGCAGGAACAGGCTTTCCTTGGTGTCGAGGATGACGCTGGGCCGCTTGTCCAGGCGGCTCGCCTCGTACATCGCGAGCCCGCGGCCGGACCACTGCGCCACGGTCGCCGTCAGCCAGAACGCGCTGACGGCGATCGCGACGTACCCGAGGGCCGTCGAGACCCGGTGCGGCGGCGCCGGGTCCGCCGGCGACCGGGCGAGCCGCCGGGCGAACGAGCCGAACCGGAACAGCGCGCTGCCGGCGGCGATCAGCAGCGGGGTCACCAGCCCGTACAGCCGCCAGTCGCGCAGGAACGGGTACCCGGACAGCAGGAGGAGCCCGGCGCCCAGCGCGACCACGCCCGTCACCTGGCCGGCGCGGCCCAGCCGGGCCGCCGTCCGGGCGGTGGCCGCGTCCCGGGTCCGCCGGCGGACTGCGGCGTGCGCCGCGACCGCGCCGGCGCCCACCGCGGCGAACACCAGCAGCGGCGTCAGCAGCGGCTGCGGGCTGCGCATGATGTAGTCCTGCGTCCCCAGCCCGATCGTGTCGACGTCGACGCCGAAGTACTCGTACTGCGAGCGCGCGGAGACGTACCCGAAGTAGAACAGCAGCGCACCGAGCAGGGTCAGCGGCGGGACGACGGACTTGCCGGCCTCGACGAAGCGCTCGAACCGGCCCGGCTTCTCCTCGGGCACCGAGGTCACCCCGACGCGGTGGTCTCGGACGTCGGGGTCTCGGGCGTCGGCGATTCCGGCTCGGAAGGCCCGTCCGGTTGCCTCAGGGGTATCGAGTTCGGCTCCACCCGGCTGCGGAGTTCCGGGCAGGAGCAGGCGGCCTTGCCCGCAACTTTCAGTCGTGTCTTGCGACCGGTCCCGAGCGCGGTCACCGCGACCGAACAGGTGTCGCCGTTCGCGTGGAAGGTGAATCGCGTGCAGGCGTCCGCCCCACCGCAGCCGCCGCCCGCGCGGAAGACACCCGGGTCGTCGAACCCGATCGCGGTGACCTGCACGCCCGGGCCGAGCGAGAGGCCGGACTGCAGCCAGCTGACGGTGACGCACTGCTCTCCGGCGCCTTCGGGGTCGGCCCCGCCCCCGATCGGCAGCTGCGGGATCGAGATCGCGACACCGTCGTCACCGGACCTCGGGGCCTCCGGGCCGGTCGGCTCCATGCTCGGGGCCGACGCCGGCGGCGGTGACTCCGGTGGCGGTGACTCCACGGTGCCCGAGTCGGGAGCGCTGGGACCGGCGGGATCCGAGCAGCCCACGGCGAGCACGGCGATCAGGGCGAGACTGCTGGTGCGGAACAGGTTCATCGCGGTACCTCCTCGGCGTTCGGAGCCCCGAGGGAGCCCGGTGATACGCCGTGGTGGTGAACCAGACGGCCAGGGCGCCGAAGGCCAGGGCCGCGCCCAGGACGGTCGAGCCCGGCCAGCCCGCCGAGGCGAACGCCCTCGTGGTCGCCGCGGCTCCGAACGCCGAGCCCAGCGAGTAGAACACCATGTACGCGCCGATCGTGGTGCTGGTGCGCTCGGCGAACGCCGTCGTCAGGGCGTGCTGGTTGCCCACGTGCACGACCTGGACCGCGAAGTCGAGCACCACCACGCCGGCGACCAGCGCCCCCAGGGACCAGCCGAGACCGCCGATCGCGAGCCACGACCCGAGGAGGAGGACGAGCGCGATGCCGGTGACCCGCCTCGCGTGGCCGGCGTCGCCCCAGCGGCCGGCCCGGGCCGCTCCCCAGGCGCCCGCGAGGCCGGCGATGCCGAACAGCCCGATCTGCGTCTCGCTCAGGTGCCACGGCTCGCCTGCCAGCGGCAGAGCCAGGCCACTCCACAGGGTGCCGAAGGAGGCGAAGAGGAAGAACGCGATCAGTCCGCGGCCGAGGAAGAGCGGCTGGGTGAACAGCCCGAAGAAGGACCGGAGGATCCGCCCGTAGGGCTCGGCGCCGGTCCGGTGGTCCGCCGGCAGTGCGACGAGACAGAGCACACACAGAGCCAAAGCCAGGGCTGCCAAGGCGAAATAGCCGCCGCGCCAGCCCCAGAGGTCCGCCAGCGTGCCCGTGACCACCCGCCCGCCGAGGATGCCGGCCACCACTCCGGACGTCACGACGCCGAGGTCGCGTCCTCGCTCGCCCGGCGGCGAGAGCGACGCCGTGCAGGCGACGGTCGTCTGCACCACCACCGCGAACAGTCCCGTGATCGCGAGGCCGCCGAACGCCACCGCGGCCGTCGGTGCCGCCGCCGTGACGGCCGAGCCGGCCGCCACCAGACCCAGGTGCGCGGCGATCAGGCGCCGCCGGTCGAGGCGGTCACCCAGGGGCACCAGCAGCACCAGCCCGGCCAGGTAGCCGAGCTGGCCCACCGCCACGAACCAGCCGGCGGAATCGCGGGGAACGCCCAGGTCGTCGCCCATCGGGCCGAGGACCGGCTGCCCGGCGTAGACACCCGCGACCGCGACCCCGCACACGGTCGCCAGCAGCAGTCTCAACCCGCGTCCCACCGCACCTCCCGATTGGTTGCGATTTGCAACTCTTCGGAGCGTAGGTCAGAATGGTTTCATTACGCAACTCACTGGAGGAGTGATGTGGACGGACCCGAGCTGCCCGGTCGCGCGGACGGTGGACCTGATCGGCGACCGCTGGAGCCTGTTGATCATCCGGGACGCGATGGACGGCGCCCGCTCGTTCACCGACTTCCAGCAGCGCACGGGCATCGCCCGCAACATCCTCGCCGACCGGCTCCGCAAGCTCGCCGCCCACGACGTGCTCGAGCAGGTCGAGGCGCCGTCGGGCAAACGCCGGCAGTACGCGCTCACCGCGGCCGGCCGGGACCTCTTCGCCGTGATCGTCACCCTGCGGCAATGGGGTGAGCGGCACGCCTTCGAGGCCGGCGAGCCGCATTCGGTCCTGGTCGACGAACGCGGCGCCGTCGTCCCCACCCTCGTGCCCACCGCCCCGGACGGGGCCCCGCTGACCAGCGAAACGACCGTCGTGCGGAAATGAGTCAGGCCAAGGGAAAGCGCGCTCGGGTGATCAGCCGCGCAGGGCGGGGCCGATCCAGCGGCGGACGAGCGCCCGGATCCCGTCGTCGGTGAGCGCCGGAGTCGACGGGTACTGCAGGAAGGACAGGAAGAGCCGCATCAGGATTTCGGCGAGACCCTGGAGGTCGTCGTCGGTGGTGATCCCGACGGCGGCCCAGTCCACCGGGACGTTGCGGAGAATCCTTGCGCCGTAGGAGAAAGCGAGCGGCGAGAGCACGCCGACCGTGAAGAAGTCGGCTTCGCCCGCCTGCAGCAGCAGGCCCAGATGACGCTCGCCGGGCAGCGTCCGGACCGCGAACACCACGGACTCGACGGCGACTTCCGCGGCACTGCCGAAAGAAGCCAGGTGGCGTTCCATCCGCCCGGCGAACTCTTCGACGCCGGCCAGGGCGACGGCGCGCAGGATGTCGTTGAGGCTCGGGAAGTAGCGGTAGACGGTCTGCCGCGTCACCCCGGCCTCGGCGGCGACGTCGGACAGGCTGGTCTTCGCGAGCCCGGCCCGGTCGAGGCACGCCGTTGCCGCTTCGACGATCCGGCGGCGGGCCTCGTCTTCCGTGCCGGGCGGGTTGCCCCGCCATCCGTGGTGCCCCATGCGCCCCATCTTCCCCGACCGGGTGGGCTCAGACCGGGGCAGGGGCCCGGGCCTTCCGGTACAGCGCGACCAGCACCAGCCCGGCCGCGGCGAAACAGGCGAGCGCGTAGGGCAGGTTCCCGGCCGGGCCGCCGCCGTCCGCGGCGATCCAGAACACCGCCAGCGCGCCCAGGTAGCCGGCGGGGTAGATCCGGACGAAGGCGGACAGGGGCCGGCGTTCCGCCCGGGTCGTGACGATGATCCCGGCGCCGGCCACCCAGACGAGTGCCAGCTCGACGCCGAGAATCCAGGCTTGCGCGGTGGTGTTGCCGTCGAAGAGGCTCGACGGGAGACCGGCGATCGCCATCGTCGGCGGGGTGAGGACGCCGGCCACCAGGGTCCGCCACCCGAGTGACCGGCCGCGCCGAGGGCCACCGGCCAGCCGCACCACCAGGTAGGTCAGGGCCCCGAACGAGACGGACGCGAACAGCAGCATGCTCGTCATCGGCACCGATGCCAGCGCCGGGTGGTTGACGATGCGGTTGCCCGGGTTCCAGGCCCACCACTCGAGCTTCGGGCCGAGCTGGTCGAAGACCTCGTAGAACACCTGGCAGACGAAGGCGACGGCCACCGAACCGGCGAGCGGGCCCCGGCTCCGGAAGATCCCGAGCGCCCGCACGAGCTCGTAGGCGAGCTGGCTGAACGCCGGGTAGAACGCGACGATGTAGAGCGGCAGCCGGTCCGCCATGAACTGCACGGTGAACTGGTTGTGGGCGAAGATGAAGCCGTAGATCCGGTCCAGGCCGAACCACTCCGGGAAGTACAGCGGCGGCTCGGTGACGAAGAGGTACACCAGCGACGCCCACCACAGCGCCAGGTTGACCGGATCGCCCGCGCGGTGGCGGCGAACGGCGTGCACCAGGGCGAAGACCGCACCACCGACGACGAGCAGTTCGAGCAGCGGCATCGTCCAGTGGGCGAGCTCCCAGGGGAAGCGGACCGAGACGACCGGGGCGACGTCGTGGCAGTCGAAGCCCAGCCCGCGGGTGAGGGCCTCGGCGTCCGGCCCGCACGCCGCGGTCATCGCGCGGTCGCCGTCGCCGTTGCCGAGGTGTAGTCCGTGGCCGGCGGTTCGGCCTGCGGGTCGAACCCGAACGGCACCCGGTGCCGGCCCAGCGCCGCGCGGACGCGGTAACGCACGAGCCCCGCGAGCACGCGTGGGGTGCGCAGCATGTCCCCCAGCGACTCGTCGAGGTTGAACACCTTGGCGAAGTGCTCGTCGACGACCTCGTCCTCCCGGGCGGCCCCGACGATGAGGCTGAACGCGGGGGCGGAGACGGCCGCGAGCAGCCGGCGTTTCCACTCGCGCGGCTTCTCGGTGCCCTCGGCGCAGGCGTAGCCCTGGTCGCGGGCCATCGCCAGGCTCCACGGCACGTTCAGCAGTTTGCGTTGCGCGGCAAGGAACTTCGCGGAGAACTTCGCGTCGAGCCGGCCGGCGCGGGCGAGGTGTTCGCGCAGCAGCAGCGCCGAGCCGGCCGCGGAACTGATGCCCTGGGCGTAGAACGGGTTGAACGCGCAGATCGAGTCGCCGACGAAGACCAGCCCTTCCGGCGGGGTGCGCAGGCGGTCGTAGCGGCGCCACTTGTTGCCGGTCGAGCGGGTGAGGTGGACTTCCGAGGTGGGTTCGCACCGGTCCATCGCGGCGGCGAACATCGGCGTCCGGACCCGGCGGGCCGTCTCGACGAACGCGTCGGTCGTGCGCGGCATCTCCAGGCCCCACGAGCCCATGCAGGCGATGACGCGGTTGCCCTCGACCGGGAAGAAGTTGACCAGGTACTCGTGTTCGGCGGGGTGCTCGCCCTTGTCCGGCGTCGGCATGATCACCAGGTGCCGCCACCACCAGGTCGCGGGCCGCGGCGCCGGGAGCTCGTACCAGCGCGAGGTGTAGGTGACCTTGGCGTCGAGCGTCCTGGTCTCCGGCTCGGGCCAGCCCGCGGCCACGAGCCAGGCGCCGACGGAGGAGCCGCGGCCCATCGCGTCGACGACGAGGTCCGCGTCGACGTGCTCGTCGCCGCCGGCGGTGGTGAAGCCGACGCCGGTGATCCTGCCGTCCCGCGTGGTCAGGCCGGTGACCGCGGCGCCTTCGCGGATCTCGACGTCGGGGAGCTCACGCACTTTGTCGCGCAGGACGCGTTCGATGAGGATCCGCGAGCTGTAGACCATGGTCATCGCGCTGCGTTTGCGAGCCGACCAGCCTTCGCCGTCGAGGTAGGCGGCGTCCATGGACGGCATCAGGTGCAGGCCGCCGGCGGCGATGAGGTCTTCTTCGAAGCCGTCGAACAACGCCCCGATCGCGCGCCGGCCCGAGTTGAGCAGGAAGTGCGGGTGCTTGCTCTGCGGCACCCCGCGGCGGTGCTCGGCTTCGGCGGGGAGCCGGTCGCGTTCGAGGACCAGGACCCGGTCGAAGTGCGGAGCGAGCGCACCGGCCGAGCACAGACCGGCGGCACTGCCCCCGAGGACGACGGCGGTCTTGCCGAGCCGCATGCGGATCAACTCCCCACGTCGAATCATACAAACTGACGACGAATGTATGAATGAGTGGACGCGGGTGTCAAGGGGCCGATCGCCGGTGCGTTTACGCGGGCGCGCTGTCCGATGGTGTGTCCGTTGCGCCCCAATGGTTTTCGGCGAGCAGGCCGAACAGGAGGTCGTCCGTTCGCTCCGCCTTGAGCCACGTGTGCCGCCGGCGACGGCCCTCCAGGCTGAACCCGAGCCGCTCCAGCAGCCGCGCCGACGCCGTGTTCCGCGCGTCGCACTCCGCGGACACCCGGCGAACTCCCGTGCCGAACACCCGGTCCAGCACGCACCGCACCGCTTCGGTCGCGTAGCCGTTCCCCTGGTGGGCCCGGGCGATCGTGAACCCCACCTCGGCCTGCTTCCGGTTGCCGGACAAGCAGATCCCGACGTCGCCGATCAGGACGCCGTCGCGCTCGACGGCGTACTGGATCCACCCCGGCTTGCCTTCTTCGGCCGTCGCGAACCCGCCCACGAGCCGCCGGGCGGCCGCCTCCGGAACCGGCGCGGTCCACCCCTGGTAGCGCGCCACCTCGGGATCCGAGCGGTACGCCGCGAACGCGGCCACGTCACCTCCGGCGAACCGCCGCACGACCAGCCGCTCGGTCCGGATCGGGAGTCCGCCCAGGGTGCGAGCCGTCAGCGAGCCGAACCGTGGGAGCCGCGGATGCGCAGCCCGTCCGACTCGATGATCAGTTCGGTCGGGCAGTCGTTCACACCCACACCGGCGAACCGGAACGGCTCGCGGCCGGCGCCCACCAGCGTCGTGGTGCCGTTCTTCTCCTCGAGCCGCACCGTCCGGGGACCCGATCGGGTGTCGAACACGTGCAGGCTCCCGAAAGCGGCCTCGAGGTCCGGCCACTGACGCGGCCCGCCGAGGACGACGGACGGCAGCGGCTGCGGCTCCCCGTCGAGGAGCACCTCCATCCGCCCGGACTCGCCCGTGTCGATCTGCAGACCGGTCTGGACCTCGTTGTCGAGGGTGAGCTCGACGAACCCGCCGCGCGGGGCGGATTCGCGGATTTCGAGCTCACCACCCGGCCGGACCAGGAACTCCGCCGGGTACCGGGCGACGACCGCCAGGAGCGGATGGCGCAGGCCGTTGACGATGCGGATCGACTTCACCCGCTGCGCGGTGGTTTCGGTCAACGGACTTACCCTTCGGAGTAGCTGCGAATCGGCAGATCGTACCTCCGGCTCTCCCGTGTTTCGCGCACCCCTAGGCATCCCTAGGGGGTGATGCGGAGGACGCAACAGACCGGCCACGAGTCCTCTTCGGACATTCGGTGCAGCAGAATGCGACACGGAGGTGACGACGGTGGACAAGCCGGGCTTCGACCTGCACCTCGACCTGCATCTCGATGTCGGCGAACCGCGGGCGCGGTCGATCGAGTCGGCGCTGCGCGAGGCCGTCACCACCGGCCGGCTGCCCGCCGGCACCCGGCTGCCCGGCAGCCGCTCGCTGGCCGGGGACCTGGGAATCGCCCGGGGCACCGTCGTCGCGGCCTACGCCCAGCTGGTCGCCGAGGGGTGGCTGGTCAGCGCGACCGGGTCCGGCACCCGGGTCGCCGACGTCACGCTCCCCCGTGCCCCGCGCGACACCCCGGTGCGGCGGATCGTCGACCTGCGCCCCGGCCGCCCGGACCTCAGCCTCTTCCCGCACGCCCGGTGGTCGGCCGCGCTGCGGCGCTCGCTGGACGCCGCCGGCTTGGACTACGGCGACCCGGCGGGCTCGCGGGCGCTGCGCGAAGCGGTGGCCACGTACGTCTCCCGGGCCCGGGGCGTGCGTGCCGAAGCCCCGGCCGTGGTGATCACGAGCGGCTTCACGCACGCTCTCGCCGTGCTGGCTCGCGCATTGCGCGGTGCGGGAGCGATCGCCACGGAAGACCCCGGGCTCGCCCACCACCGGAAGCTCATCCACGACGCCGGGCTGGAGACCGCGCCGCTGTGCGTCGGCCCGGACGGCGCCGACCCGGCGGACATCCCCGCGCACGCCGGGGCGGTGCTGCTGACACCCGCCCACCAGCACCCGCGCGGGGTCGTGCTGAGCCACGAGGCGCGTGCCGGGTTCGTCGCGTGGGCCCGGGACCGCGACGGGTACGTCATCGAGGACGACTACGACGGCGAGTTCCGCTACGACGAGCAGCCGGTCGGAGCGTTGCAGGCCCTCGCCCCCGATCGAGTGATCTTCGCGGGCAGCACGAGCAAGGCACTTGCACCCGGCCTGCGGCTCGGCTGGCTGGTGGTGCCGCCGCGGCTCCGGCTCCCGGTGCTCGACGCGCTGGCGGCGACCGGCGCCACGGTCGGCGTGCCGGGCCAGCTCGCGTTGGCCGACCTGCTCGACCGCGGCGACTACGACCGGCACGTCCGCCGCACGCGGGTGGTTTACCGCAAGCGGCGGGCAGAGCTGGCCGCCCGGCTGGCGTCGCTGACGGAGGTCCCGCTCGACGGTGTCCCGGCCGGCTTGCACGCACTCCTCCCGCTCGCGTCGGCGAAGGAGGAGCGACGGCTCGTCGCCACAGCTCTCGGCGCCGGCCTCCAGCTCACGGGCCTGCACGCGGCGGAGTACTGGCACTCGGCTCGCCGGGCGAAGGCCGGACTGATCATCGGCTACGCAACACCACCGCAGCACGCGTGGCGCCCCGCCCTGGACTCGCTCACGGAGGTACTCCGCGGCGCGGCAATCACCCGTTGGTGAACCACCCCGCCCCGCCCAAAAACGCCACTTTCATAGGGAAAGTGCCATTTTTGGGCCCTCAAAGCCGCACTTTCATAGGGAAAGTGTTCCGGAGCGCGGACTCCGGAAGATGGCCCGCAACGCGGGGATCACGCTGAGTGAACCATCCTGCGCGCCCAGAGGGCGCCACTTTCATAGGGAAAGTGCCGCTTCGGGGCCAGAGACCGCACTTTCACGGGAAAGTGATGCGGAGCGCGGACTCCGGACCGCGCGGCGGGCGGGCGTCACAAGCTTGCGAAGCCGTCCCGCCACGACGCGAAGCCCGGCGCCCAGCCCAGCTCCTTGCGCGCCCGGGTGTTGTCCGCTCCGCGGGCCCAGCTCGTGCGCTCCTCCTCCGCCCGGGGCGGCTCGGGCACCCCGACCGCGGCGCAGAACACCGGCACCCACTCGTGGCCGGCCGCGGGCTCGTCGTCGCACACGTTGACCGCTCCCGTCGGCCACACCAGCGCCGCGACCGCCGCCGAAGCCGCGTCGTCGACGTGCACGAAACTCGACACGTCCGCGTTCGCGGGCAGGTTCCCGGCTTCGGCCTGCCGCGCCATCAGCGCCCCCCGCTCGTACCACGTTCCGGGGCCGTACAACAGTCCGTAGCGCAGCACGACCCACTCGGGCAGCTCCGCGACGGCCGTCTCCAACGACGCGACACCCCCGACCGTCGCGACCCGGTCGGGCGCGCCGTGCAGATCCAACGGCGTGTCCTCGATGGCCGGCGCGTCGCCCGGCTCGTAGGCCCACGAGATGCTCTGCGCGACGATCCGCCGCACGCCCGCCGCCTTCGCGGCGTCGACCAGGTTGCGCGTGCCGACCACCCGGACCTTCGCGTTGGCGGCGCGGTCGCCGGCCCCGAGGTCGGTGAGCTGGTGCATGACGACGTCGGGCCGCGCGGCCGCCACGGCCTCCGCCAAACCCGCCGCGTCGTACACGTCACCGATGACGGCCGCCGCTCCCAGCACCTCGATCTTGCGCGCCGCGGCCGGATTCCGGGTCAGGCCAATTACCGAGTGGCCCGAAGCGACCAGCGCGGGCACCACCCGGCGGCCCACGGCGCCGGACGCGCCGGCGAGGAAGATCCGCATGTCTTTCTCTCCCGCTCAGTCCGGAATGGACGGAGTCTGCGAAGCCGGCAAGGTGAGGACGGAGTCAGTCATGGTTTCCACCCTAGGCAGAAGGCGGCGGGACCGGCTGGTCCACTTCCGGCCCGCCGCACTGGACCGGTTCGCCCATCGTTTCGGCCGACGCCGAAACGATGGACACCGGGGAACGCCCGCAACCGCCGGATCGCCGGAGCTCGTAGCCTGACCGAAGATCTTTTGGAGGGAGCCCCGTGGTGGCAGCGAACTGGCGAGTGGTGTCCGAGCCGACGCCGGGAGTGACCCCGCCACCGCCGTCCCCCGGCGACCACGACGCGAAACCCGAGCCCGAACCCACTCCGTCGCCCTCTCCCAATCCGAAGCCGGAGCCGGTGCCGCCGTGGGGCAGCGGCCCGGACATCGGCGTCACGCCTCCCTGGCTGCGGCAACGCGCCGACGCCTGTGACGAGACCGCCGTCGCCGTGAACGCCCTGCGCGGGGCGGCCGACGACACCTTCGAGCCACTGGCGCGCGCCGCGCCGGGCTGGGACTTCGCCGGCAGCGTCGACGACATGCAGTCCCGCTGGGACGGGCTCAACGACCTCCTGCACCGCCGGCTCACGCAGGCCGCGGAGAACTTCCGGCTGAGCGCCGACGCGTACACCAAGACCGATTCGGCGGGCGGGGAGCTCCGTGGTTGATTTCAAGCAGCTCGCCGAACTGGACGTCGCCGGGCTGGAGACGTTCGCCGAGCAGTGGGCCCTGGTCCACCAGAAGCTCCACCGGATCCGCGACGCCTACGAATCCGCCGTCGTGACACCGCTGGAGGACGGCGCGTGGGCCGGCAAGGGCGGCGACGCGGCGACCCAGTACTGCGCCCGCATCCGCTGGGACTTCGACGCCGTCGACGCCGAAGTGAAGGCGCTGCGGAAGTACATCGACGTGGAAGCCGACGGCAGCGAGGGCACCGGGGGCCTCAAGGGCCTCGAAGGCCACCAGCGGGCCGTGCTCGACCTGCAGCGGCAGGCGCGTGAACAGGGCATGACGGTCACCGCCGCGGGCAAGGTCACCTGGGACGACACCCCGGGCGTCTCGCCGGGGTACTTCGACGCGCTCGGCGAGCAGGCCGACATCGCGGACGGCCTGGAGAGGCAGATCCAAGCGCACCTGAAGCAGGCCACCGAAATCGACGAGGAGCTCGCCCGCAACCTCAAGGTCGTCTTCGGCACGCAGGACAACTTCGAGACCGAAGACCGCCGCTACGGCGTCCTCCCGCCCACCGAGCACGACCGCCGGGTCTGGAACCAGCTGCACAACGTCGTCCTGCTGGGTTTGGTGAAGCAGGGCAACGACCACGCGGCCTGGCTGCTGCAGCACTACCTCGACGGTGACGGCAAAACGGTCGAAGCGCCCGTCCAGGACATGCTCGACGACCTGCCGTCCTTCCAGGAGCAGGTCGACAAGTCGGTCGCCGAGGCCGGAAAGGGCCCGGACGGCCCGTTCACGACCGACTGGAAGACGACCGCGCCGGACCTTGAGCGGGACGGCAAGGGCGGCCAGGACTGGTACTACTCGTTCAACCACTTCCAGTACCGGCTGGTCGGCGAGAAGCACGGCGACGAGGTCACCTACCACGTCGAGATCCAGAAGCGCTACGACTGGGGCATCCCGAGTGAGCACCGGCGCGACCTGGAGAAGGACTCGCCGGTGCTGGACGTCGACTTCGAGCAGGCGGACATCGCGCACCTCAACACGACGGGCAAGGCACGCGACTTCGATGTCGTCGGCAGCTCGGGGCAGAAGACCGCGCACGTCTAGGAGCTGTCCTGTAAGTCATCGGAGCCAGAGCACGATGGCTGCGATGGTGAGCTCGGCCTGGTAGTAGGCAGCGCGTTTGGCGTAGCGGGTG
>NZ_JBFBBQ010000126.1:0-22670 GCF_040682775.1 Amycolatopsis sp. NPDC051106
GCCCGGTCCCATTCCGAACCCGGAAGCTAAGCCTGATAGCGCCGATGGTACTGCAACCGAAGGGTTGTGGGAGAGTAGGACACCGCCGAACTTACCTTCCGTACGGCCCGTTAGGATAGCCAGTTGGCTGCCCTAGCGGGCCGTACGCGTATGTCCAGAACAAGATTTTTCCACGGCAGGAGGCCAGGTGTCCGAGTTCGGTCGACGAGACTCAAGCGATGATGGGTCCGGCCGGTCGGCACGCCGGGACGAAGGCTCCCGGGGCCGATCGGACGCACCCGGAGGAGACCGGCGCGGTGCGCGGCAGGACCGCGGCGGCCGCGACAGCGCCCACACGGGCCGGCCACGCCGGGACGACCAGGGAGTCCGCGGCGGCGGCAAGCCCTTCCGCGGCGGCGACGGTCCCCGCGACCGCGATCAGCGCGGAGGATACGCAGGTCAGAGCCGTGACAACGGCCGCACCGGGGACCGCGACGACCGCCGCGGCGGCTACCGCGACTCCGGTGACCGCGCCGGCCGGCCCGGCGGCGGCAGCAAGTTTTCCGGCGGCCCCGCCCGCTCGGGTGGCGGCCGGTTCGACGACCGTGGTGGCAACCGTTCCGGTGGCCGCTCCGAGGATCGTGGTGGCGAGCGCTCGGGCCGCGGGTCCGACGACCGCGGCGACCGTCCCGGCGGCAGCCGGCCCCAGGGCAAGGCGTCGTTCGGTGACCGCAAGCCCCGCTGGGAGGACCGCGGCGGCTCTTCGCGCCGCGACGACGACCGCGGTGCTCGTTCGGGTGGTTTCCGTTCGAACGACCGAGGCGGCAAGGACTCCGGCGGCAGCTACCAGCGCCGCGACGACGACCGCCGCCCGGGCGGCTTCCGGTCCGACGACCGCAACCGCGGCGGCGACTCGCGCGGGTACCAGCGGCGCGACGACGACCGTGGCAGCCGCACCGGTGGTTACAAGTCCGACGACCGTGGTGGCAAGACCGGCGGCTTCCGCTCGGACGACCGCGGTGGCAAGACCGGTGGTTTCCGCTCGGACGACCGCGGTGGCAAGACCGGTGGTTTCCGGTCCGACGACCGTGGCCGCGGTGGCAGCGACCGTCGCGACGACGACCGCGGTAGCCGCACCGGCGGGTACAGCTCGAGCGACCGCGGCCGGGGAAGCGACGACCGTGGCGGCCGCACCGGCGGCTTCCGCTCCGACGACCGCCGCGACGATTCCCGTAGTGGCAGCGGTAGCTACCAGCGCCGGGACAACGACCGAGGCAGCGACCGCCGCGACGATTCGCGCGGTGGCAGCGGTAGCTACCAGCGTCGCGACAACGACCGCAGCAGCGACTCCCGTAGCGGCAGCGGTGGTTACCAGCGTCGGGACAACGACCGCGGTAGCGACCGTCGGGACGATTCCCGTGGTGGCACTGGCAGTTACCAGCGTCGGGACAACGACCGCAGCAGCGACCGCCGCGACGACTCCCGTGGCGGCACCGGTAGCTATCAGCGTCGCGACAGCGACCGTAGTAGCGACTCTCGCGGTGGCAGCGGTGGTAGCGGCAGGTACCAGCGTCGCGACAACGACCGTGGTAGCGACTCTCGTGGTGGCAGCGGTGGCAGCAGCAGTTACCAGCGCCGCGACAACGACCGTGGTAGCGACTCTCGTGGTGGCAGCGGCAGCGGCAGCTACCAGCGCCGTGACGATGACCGCGGTGCCCGGACCGGCGGCAGCTTCGCCGGTTCGAACAAGCAGGGTTCCGACAAGCGGAGCTCGGACAAGCGCGGCAGTGACCGTCCCGCGGGCTGGCGTGAGCCTCGGCCCAAGGTCGGGTCCGCGCTCGACGACGAGGCCCTCGCCAAGGAGCTCCTCGAAGCGCCGGAGCTGCCGGAGGACATCGAGTTCTCCGACCTCGACGAGGAAGCCCGCCGTGAGCTGAGGACCCTTCCCAAGGGCCTGGCCGACACCGTCGGGAAGCACCTCGTCGCCGCCGGGAACCTCATCGACAGCGATCCCGAGGCCGCGCTCGAGCACGCCAAGTACGCCAAGGCCAAGGCCTCGCGCGTGCCGATCGTGCGGGAGGCGCTCGGCCTGGTCGCCTACCATGCCGGCAACTGGTCGGAAGCCCTTTCCGAGCTGCGGGCCGTCCGGCGGATGACCCGCACCGACGACCACATCGCCATCATCGCCGACGCCGAGCGCGCGCTGGGCCGGCCCGAACGCGCTCTCGACCTCGCGAAGGAGGCCGACAAGGCCACCTTGAGCAAGGCCGTCCAGGTCGAGCTCGCGATCGTCGCGGCCGGGGCGCGGCGGGACCTCGGGCAGCTCGATGCCGCCGTCGTCTCGCTGCAGAGTGACGACCTCAAGGCCGAGAAGCGCGATCCGTGGAGCGCGCGGCTCTTCTACGCCTACGCCGACAACCTCGCGGCCGCCGGGCGCAAGGACGACGCCATCCGCTGGTTCCTCAACGCGGCCGAGGCCGACGCGGAGGACGAGACCGACGCCTCCGAGCGCGCCGCGGACCTGGCCAACGAAAAGAACGACAACACCGAGAAGACCGAGAAGACCGAACAGAAGGACACCGAAGACGCGGATGAGTGACGCCCTGCTCGCGGCCTACGACGCGATCCTGTTCGACCTCGACGGCACCGTCTACCACGGCGCCCGGGTGATCCCGGGCGCCCCGGAGACGGTCCGGGCCGCGCGTAAGCACGGCACGCCCGTCCGGTTCGTGACGAACAACGCGTCGAAGGCCCCGGGCGAGGTCGTCGACCACCTCACCGGCCTCGGCATGCCCGCCGGCGCCGATGAGGTGCACACCAGCGCCCAGGCCGGGGTCCAGCTGCTCGGGGAACGCCTCGAGGCCGGCGCCGAGGTCCTCGTCGTCGGCACGGAGTCGCTGGCCGCCGAGGTCGCC
Source organism: Amycolatopsis sp. NPDC051106 (assembly GCF_040682775.1). Lineage (NCBI taxonomy): Bacteria > Bacillati > Actinomycetota > Actinomycetes > Pseudonocardiales > Pseudonocardiaceae > Amycolatopsis > Amycolatopsis sp. NPDC051106. The sequence goes on from NZ_JBFBBQ010000126.1 coordinate 2,895, forward strand.
GGCGCCGGGCTGAAACCGGTGCGGGAGAACGGCGACGGCGTCCGGGCGGTCGTCCAGGGCCACTCGCCGGACAACACCTGGGCCGCGCTGGCCGAAGCCTGCCTGGCCATCCGCGCGGGCGCGCTCTGGGTGGCCTGCAACGTCGACGCCACCCTGCCCAGCGAGCGCGGGCTGCTGCCCGGCAACGGGTCGATGGTGGCCGCCCTGCGCACCGCCACCGACGTCGAACCGCTCGTCGCCGGGAAGCCGCAGCCGCTGCTGTTCGAAACCGCGGCGAAGTCCGCCGGTGCGGAGCATCCACTCGTCGTCGGTGACCGGCTGGACACCGACATCGCCGGCGCGGTCGCCGCGGGCATCGACTCGCTCGTCGTCCTGTCGGGCGTCGCGACGCCGAAGCAGCTGATCGAGGCCATCCCGGCCGAGCGCGCCATCTACCTCGCCGAGGACCTCACGGCGCTCGAAGAAAAAGCCGAGGACCTGAGGATCGGCCCGCGCCCGGGCTGGACCGTGACCGTGGAGAACAACACCCTGGAAGCAACCGGCGAGGGCGACGCTTTGGACCTGCTCCGCGCGCTCTGCCACACGGCCTGGGAGACCGGCGTCACCGAACTCGGCGAGCGCGCCAAGGCGAAGCTCGCCTGACTGATACCGTTTGTGCCGTGCAGGACCACCCGTACCCCGTGCCGGGCCCACCGCCCGGTGCGTTCTCGCAGCAGACCGACCCGCGGGCCGGCATCGACGAAGCCGTCGCCGGCCTGGACGACCTCGACGCGCTGCCGCTCGCGGAGCACGTCGAGCGCTTCGACGCCGTGCACACCGAGCTGACGGTCGCCCTCTCCAGCATCGACAAGGTCTGACCACGGTGCCCAAGCGGGCGCGCCTCGACGCGGAACTGGTTCGGCGCGGCCTCGCCCGGTCGCGTGAACAGGCCTCGGCCCTCATCACCGGCGGCAAGGTCACCGTGCGCGGCATGGTCGCGAGCAAGCCCGCCACGGGCGTGGAATCCGACGCGCCCATCGTGGTCCGCGACGAGGACGACCCGGGCTGGGCTTCCCGGGGCGCGCACAAACTGCTCGGCGCGTTGGAAGCGTTCACGGACCTGAGCGTCGAGGGCAAGCGTTGTCTCGACGCGGGCGCCTCCACCGGCGGCTTCACCGACGTCCTCCTGCGGAACGGCGCCGCGACCGTGATCGCCGCCGACGTGGGCCGCGGCCTGCTCGACTGGCGGATCCGCACCGACGAGCGGGTAGTCGTCATGGACCGCACCAATGTTCGCAACCTCTCTCCCGACGACCTGGGCGGCCAGGTCGACCTCGTCGTCGGTGATCTCTCCTTCATCTCGCTGAAGCTCGTGCTGCCCGCGCTCGCCGCCTGCGCGCGCGACGGCGCCGACCTGGTGCCGATGGTGAAACCGCAGTTCGAAGTGGGCAAAGACCGGCTCGGCAGCGGCGGCGTCGTCCGCGACCCCGAGCTGCGCGCCGAGTCGGTGCTCTCCGTCATCGACGAGGCCGCGAAGCTGGGGCTGGCGCTGCGCGGCGTCACCGCGAGCCCGCTGCCCGGGCCGTCCGGGAACGTCGAGTACTTCGTGTGGCTGGCGAAAGAACACGTGGCCGAGTCCACTGTGTCCACTGTCGGCACGGTAGACAGGTCTGAGGCCGAGCGGCTCGTCCGAACCGCCGTCGAGGAAGGGCCCGCATGACCACCGAACGTGAAGTTCTCCTCATGGTGCACCCCGATCGCGAAGCGACGGGCGAGGCCGCGCGCGAGGTCTCGGCGCGCTTCGCCAAGGCCGGCATCCGGATCCGGGTGATCGAGGAAGACGTCTGCGCGCTCATCAACCCGGACCGCCACGGCGTCGGGTCGTCCTGCACGGTCGTCGACCCCGACGACAACCCCGCCGACGGCGTCGAGCTGGTGTTCGTCCTCGGCGGCGACGGCACGCTGCTGCGCGCGGCCGAGCTGGCCCGCCCGGCCGGGGTGCCGGTGCTCGGCGTGAACCTCGGGCGCGTCGGCTTCCTCGCCGAAGCCGACTCGGACGCGCTGGCCGACACCGTGCAGCGCGTCGTCGACGGCGACTACCAGGTCGAAGAGCGGATGACCATCGACGTCACGGTCACCCACGACGGTGCCGAGGTCGCCCGCACCTGGGCGCTCAACGAGGCCAGCGTCGAGAAGAGCACGCGCGAGCGGGTCCTCGACGCGCTCATCGAGGTCGACGGCCGGCCGGTGTCCGCCTTCGGCTGCGACGGTGTGCTGTGCGCCACACCGACCGGTTCGACCGCGTACGCGTTCTCGGCGGGCGGCCCGATCATCTGGCCGGACGTCCAGGCGCTGCTGGTGGTGCCGAGCAACGCGCACGCGATGTTCGCGCGGCCGCTGGTCGTCTCGCGGAACTCGGTGATCACCGTCGGGATCGACCCCGACGGCTCGTCCGCCGTCTTGACCTGCGACGGCGGCCGGCTCATCGAGCTGCCGCCGGGCGCCCGGGTGCGCGTGACGTGCGGCAGGACCCCGGTCCGGCTGGTCCGGCTGTGGGACGGCCCCTTCACCGACCGGCTGGTGCAGAAGTTCTCGCTCCCGGTGAAGAGCTGGCGTGAACGCCACGCACGCCCCTGCGAGTAAGGGACCGCTCGGCGATCCATTCGAACATATCGGCGACTCGCCGGGGTCCCGCGCGCGCAGAGTGTCGGTGGGGGCCGCTACGGTAGGCGGCGTGCTGGCCGAGATGCGCATCCAGGGCCTCGGAGTCATCGAGGACGCCCTGCTGGAACTGCACGCGGGCTTCACCGTCGTCACCGGTGAGACGGGTGCGGGAAAGACCATGGTCGTCACCGGGCTGCACTTGCTGTCCGGGGGCCGAGCCGAAGTGTCCAAGGTCCGGACGGGGATGCTCAAGGCGTTCGTGGAAGGACGGTTCACCTATTCCGGCGTCGAAGGCGCCGAACGGATCGTCACCGAGTCGGGTGCCGACGTCGACGAGGACGGCAGCGTCATCGCGCTGCGGGCCGTCGCCGTCGACGGGCGCTCGCGCGCCCACCTGGGCGGCCGGTCGGTGCCGGTCGGCGTGCTCGCGGAGCTGTCCGAACAGCTGATCGCGGTGCACGGGCAGAACGACCAGCTGCGGCTGCTGCGCCCGAGCGAGCAGCGCGACGTGATCGACCGGTTCGCCGGCGACGCGGTGGGGAAGCCGCTGAGCGCGTACCGCGAGGTCCGGTCCGAGTGGCTGGCGGTGATCGCCGAGCTGACCGAGCGGTCGACCCGCTCGCGGGAGATGGCCCAGCAGGCCGACCTGCTCAAGCACGGGCTCACCGAGATCGACGCCGTCGCGCCGGAACCGGGCGAGGACGTCGAGCTCACCGCCCAGATCAAGCGGCTCGCGGCGGCCGACGAGCTGCGCGCGGCCGCGTCCGAGGCGCACGTCGCGCTGTCGGGCTCGCCGGACGGCGACCCGGACGTCCCGAGCGCGATGGGGCTGGTCTCCGAAGCGCTCCGGCGGCTCTCGACGTCCGAAGACGGCGTGCTGCGCGAGCTGGCGCCGCGGCTCGAGGAGGCGTCGGTGCTGCTGACCGACGTCGGGGCCGAGCTGGGCAACTACGTGGAGACGCTCGACGCCGACCCGGCGCTGCTGGAGAAGGTGCTGGCGCGCCAGGGCGACCTCAAGCGGCTGACCCGCAAGTACGCGGCGGACGTCGACGGCGTGCTCACCTGGGCCGACGACGCCCGGCGCCGCCTGGCGTCGATGGACACGTCGGAGGAGGCGCTCTCCGAGCTGGCGCTGCGTCGCGACCAGCTCGCGGTGCAGCTGGCCGCGCACGCCGCCGAGGTGTCGGCCGCGCGCGAGAAGGCGGCGGCCGAACTGGCGGCGGAGATCACGCGCGAACTTTCGGGCCTGGCGATGGGCCAGGCCGCGATCGAGGTGACGGTCGAACAGCGTCCCGCCGAGCACGGCGACACGCACGCGCTGACCCTCGACGGCCGCGCGGTGCACGCGGGCCCGGACGGCGTCGACGACGTCGAGCTGCTGCTGCGGGCCCACGACGGCGCGCCGCCGCTGCCGGTGCACAAGGCCGCGTCGGGGGGTGAGCTGTCGCGGGTGATGCTCGCGATCGAGGTCGTCCTCGCGCACGCGGACACGGTGCAGACGCTGGTCTTCGACGAGGTCGACGCCGGGGTCGGCGGCCGCGCCGCGATCGAGATCGGCCGCCGGCTGGCCCGGCTGGCACGGACCCACCAGGTCCTGGTGGTGACGCACCTGCCGCAGGTCGCGGCGTTCGCCGACCAGCACCTGGTGGTGGACAAGGGCCACAGCGGCGGCGTGACGCGCAGCGGGGTCAAGAACCTCAGCCAGGCCGAGCGGGTCAACGAGCTCGCGCGGATGCTCGCCGGGATGGACGACACGGAGACGGGCCGCGCGCACGCCGAGGAGCTGCTGGCCACGGCGGAGAAGGCCAAGGCCGAACCCGCCCCGAAGCCCAAGCGGGGCAGCAAGAAGAAGTAGGGCTGGCTTCGCGGCCCGGGAGGGCGCAGGGGCGGGTCCGCCGGGGCCCGGAGGTCTTGAATGAGTCATTCAAGACCTCCGAAGACCTGAATGACTCATTCGGGACATCGCGGTGGGGGTGCGCTCAGTCCTCCAGGTCCGCGGTGATGCCGCGGAACACCTCCGCCAGCGTTCGCGCCTGCTCCTGACTGACGTGGCCGGCGAAGTGGCGCTCAACCCCGCGCAGGTGCGTCGGCCAGGCGTTCTCCAGCGCCGCGAGCCCCGCGGGTGTCAAGACCACCAGCGTGGACCGTCGGTTCGCCGGGTCCACCTCGCGGCGCGCGTAGCCGTCCCTCTCCAAGCCGTCCACCACGCGCGTCAAGCCGCTGGTGCTGTGCACCAACGCGTCCGCCAGCTCCTTCATGTGCAGCCGGCGGTCCGGCGCCTCCGAGAGCTGGACCAGCGCGTCGTACGTCCGGTGCGTCATGCCGTGCTCGGCTCGCAGCTCGGCGTCCAGCACCCTCAGCAGCAGCGCCGACGAACGCAGGAACCCCCGCCACGCGGCGTCGTGTTCTCGGGACAGGCTCACTCCAGGAATACTACTCGTGCGGACAGTTGTTGTGCGGACTGTCCGCAAGCGAAGAAAGGACCTGCGATGCGCGCGGTAGTACTCCGAGAACCCGGTCCCGTCGAGAACCTCGAGCTGACGGAACTCCCGCTGCCGGAGCCGGAACCGGGGTGGGTGCGGATCGCCGTCCGGGCGTTCGGCCTCAACCGGTCCGAGCTGCACACCCGCCTGGGCCTGGCCGACGGCGTAACCTTCCCGCGCGTGCCCGGCATCGAGGCGGTCGGGGTCGTCGATGCCGGTGACGGTTTCGAACCCGGGCAGCAGGTCGCCACCATGATGGGCGGGATGGGCCGCACCTTCGACGGCGGCTACGCCGAATACACCGTCGTGCCGAAGAGCCAGGTCATTCCCTTCGAAAGCGCTTTGCCCTGGGAAGTCATCGGCCAGGTCCCCGAGACGCTGCAGACCGCGTACGGCTCGCTCACCACCGGGCTGGACCTGCGCGAAGGACAGGCCCTGCTGATCCGCGGCGGGACGTCCGCGCTCGGGTTCGCCACCGCGGCCCTGGCGAAAGACCTCGGGGCCACCGTCTTCGCCACCACCCGGCAGCCGGACCGGCTCGCGGTCCTGCGCGACCACGGCGTCGACCACCCCCTGCTCGACGACGGCGACGTCGCGGAACAGGTCCGAAAGATCGTGCCCGAAGGCGTCGACGCGGCCCTCGAACTCGTCGGGACGCCGACCCTGCCGGACACCCTGAAGGCCACCCGGGTGCACGGCACCGTCTGCTTCACCGGCATGTTGTCGAATCAGTGGACGATCTCGAACTTCTATCCGATCGGCTACCTTCCCGCCGGGGTGCGGTTGACCGCTTATGGTGGTGAGGCGGACGACCTGCCCGCCTCCGTCCTCCAGCGTCACCTCGATCGGATCGCCGCCGGCGAAGCGAGCCTCGGCCCGGCGAAGGTGTACGCGATGACGGAGATCCGGCAGGCGCACGACGACTTGGAACACAACCGGACGGCGGGCAAGCTCGTCGTACTGACCGGCCCAGCGGAGGGAGCCGCCCCGTGATCCTGCCGCCGCCCGCCGACGTCGAAGCCCAGCTGGCCGCCGCCCGCCGCGACGGCGACCTCGACCGCTACCTCGGCCTGCTGGCCGGGGAAGAGCTGTTCGTCCCGATCCGGCGGGTGGACGCCCACAGCATCCTCGACGAGCGGGCGGAGACCTTCCCCAACGTCTACTTCGAGACGGGCGGCGACGAGTTCCTGCAGGTCTTCACCCGCGGCGCGCTGCCCGACCTCGGCTCGGACGTCGTCGCCATGAGCGGCGCGCTGGACTGGGCGGTCGACGGCGTCGGGCGGCACGAGCGGGTCGTGTTCAACCGCGGCACCCGCGGCGAGTGGCGGCTGCCGGGCGCGACCCTGCAACCGTGGCTGGACGCGCACAAGGACGACGTGACGCCGCTGGAAGAGCAGGTCGAGCGGCTGATCACCGCACCGTACGGGCACCTCGAGGGGCCGATCGCGCACGCGCTGGCCTGCGGCGCGCACCTGGCGGTGCTCAACGCGGCGCCGTGGAACGTGCTCGACGCGCGCCGCCACGACTACGTCGCCGAGGTGCGGGGCCTGCGGGACTGGTGGGGCGTGCCGGACCCGCCCGGCTGGCGCGCGACGATGGCCGACCTGATCGGCGACGGCTACGCGCTGACGCCCGGCAACCTCGTGCTCATGCTGCGCCTGCGGTTCGCCGCCGAGTACGGCCTGACGAGCGGCGAGTTCGATCCGCTGACCTGGGTGGAGCTGGTGGACCGGTGGTGCGCGGAGAACGACGCCGAGGACCAGGCCGCCGAGCTGCGGGACACCGTCCGCCGGGTGTCGCGCTGCGAGCAGCGCCTGCGTGCCGACGGCCTGGTGGCCGCGGACGGGTTCGTCACGACGGCGCTGTCGTGGGACGTGGGCCGCGCGGTCAACATCGCCCGGTGGGGTCTCGCGGCCGGTTATTGTGACGCGCTGACAGCGGAACTGATGGTGCTCGAAGCCGGTTCGCTCGCTCGCCGCTACCACCAGTCATGGGCCGACCTCTCGGCCGGGTACGTCATGGGCCGCGTGCTGCACGCCGAGGACGACGAGTTCGGCGAGTGGTATTCGGCGGCCGTGCGAGTCCACCACCAGCTCCTTCAGGACCCGGCGAGCCCCTGGGTGAACCTCGGTTTCGGGTCGCTTTCGGAGGAGTCGGAGGCCTGACCCGCGCGGGGGATGCGCGACCCGGCTCACCACAACGAGTCACGCCTGCTACGGCGTGGCGTCCGTTGTCCCACGGGCAAATTTGTCACCATCGGCCACATGAAGCTCACCGGCCTGCTCACGCGGAACCAAGAACCCCTCCCGGGGATCACCGGGGTCGCGCGGGTCGACCGCCGCACCCGGGAGCTGCTGCGCCGGATCAGTCCGGGCGACATCGTCGTGCTCGACCAGCTGGACCTCGACCGCGCGACGGCCGACGCCCTGGTCGAAGCCGAGGTCGCCGGCGTGGTCAACGCGTCGCCGTCGATCTCCGGCCGGTTCCCGAACATGGGCCCCGAGATCCTCGTCGCGGCCGGCGTCCCGCTGGTCGACTCGGTCGGCGGCGAACTGCTGCGCACCATCAAGGACGGCACGAAGCTGCGGCTGCACGACGGCGTCGTGTACGTCGGCGAGCGCCAGGTCGCCTCCGGCATCGAGCAGACCGCCGACAGCGTCGCGGACCAGATGATCGAGGCCAAGGCCGGGATGTCGACGCAGCTGGAGGCGTTCTCCGCCAACACCATCGAGTTCCTGCGCCGTGAGCGCACGCTGATCCTCGACGGCGTCGGCGTGCCGGAGCTGAAGGTCGCGATCCGCGACCGGCACGTGCTGGTCGTCGCGGGCGGCAACGGGCACGCCGAGGACCTGAAGAAGCTCAAGAAGTACATCGCCGAGCACCGGCCGGTGCTGGTCGGCGTCGACGCGGGTGCCGACACCCTGCGCGTGCAGGGCTACACGCCGGACATCATCGTCGGCGACCCCACCGGCATCGGCACCACCACGCTGCGCGGCGGCGCCGAGGTCGTGGTGCCCGCGCAACCCGATGGGCACGCGCCGGGGGTCGAGCGGATCCAGGACCTCGGCATCGGCGCGGTGACGTTCCCGGCGTCGGGCAACGCCGAGGATCTCGCGCTGCTGCTGGCCGACGCGCACGGCGCGACCCTGGTCGTCACGGTCGGCTTCCAGGCCACCCTGCGCGAGTTCCTCGACCACGGCCGGTCCGGGTCGAACCCGTCGACGTTCCTGACCCGGCTGAAGCTCGGCACGAAGCTCGTCGACGGGAAGGCGGTGGCGACGCTGCACCGCAGCCGGGTGTCGATCGGCGCGGTCGTGCTGCTCGTGCTCGCCGCGGTCGTGGTGGTCGCCGCGGCCCTGCTGGTGTCGGACGTGGGCTCGGTCTACCTGGACTGGCTCCGGCACACCTGGAATTCGCTCGCCGCCTGGGTCAAGGGATTGTTCACGTGATTTCGCTGCGCTACCACGTCGTTTCCATCGCCGCCTGCTTCCTGGCGCTGGCCGTCGGGGTCGTCCTCGGCTCGACCGCGCTGAACGGCACGCTGCTGTCCGGCCTGGCGGGGGAGAAGAAGGACCTCGGCAGCCAGGTCTCCGACCTCGAAGCGCAGCGCAACGCGCTCAACGCCCGGCTGGCCGACGCGGACGCGTTCGCCGGCGCGATGGGGCCCAAGGTCGTCGCCGGGGCACTGGACAAGCGGACGGTGGTGCTCGTGACCACCGAGGACGCGCGCCCGGCCGACCGGGACGCGCTGAAGCAGCTGATCGGCCAGTCCGGCGCCACGGTGACCGGTGAGGTGCAGCTGACGGCCGCGTTCGCCGACCCGGAGAAGGCCGACCAGCTCCGCGACGTCGTCACGCGCCTGCAGCCCGCCGGGTCGAAGTTCCCGACCGCGGGCGACTCCGGCACGCTCGCCGGCGCGCTGCTCGGTTCGGTGCTGCTGCTGGACAAGACCACCGCGAAGCCGCAGTCCTCGGGCGAGGAGCTGGCGGCCGCGATCGGCGGGCTCACCGACGGCGGGTTCGTCAAGGCGGGCCAGGAGGTCAAGCCGGCGCAGCTGGCGGTCGTGCTGACCGGGGGCCAGGCGACCGGCGACAGCGCGGGCGACCGCGCGGCCACGATCGCCCGGTTCGCCACGCAGCTCGACCGCGGTGGCGCGGGCACGGTCCTGGCCGGCGACGCCGGTTCCGCCGAGGGGACGGGCGCGCTGGGCGTGGTCCGCGCGGACACGTCGGCGACGTCGATCCTGTCCACTGTGGACAACGTGGACTCGTCGGCCGGGCGGGTGAGCACGGTGCTGGCGTTGAAGGAACAGCTCGACGGCGCCGCGGGCCGCTACGGCATCGCGGGCAACGCGACGGCCCCCGCGCCGGGCGTCGGCGCCCCCAACGGCAACTGACGTCGTGAGTGAGAAACAGCGTGCTAACCCTGTTTCTCACTCACGACGCTTACTTGAGGGGCGGGTCCAGGGGGAAGCAGGAGACCCGGACCGGCCACGTGTCGCCGCCGGCGGGCAGCGGCATCTGCTTCAACGCCGCCGCCGCGTCGGAGTCGTGCGCCTCCTCCGCCGCGGCGTGGAAGATGTCCGCCGCGATCGACTGGTCGAACACGCCGATCTGCTGGTGCGGCCAGCCCGCGGCGCCGTGCAGCGCGCCGGGGATCAGCTGGTCGACGACGTTCCGCAGGGTCACGCCGTTCGGTGCCCGGTACTTCCAGACGTCGATGCCGAGGTTCTTCCCGAGCTCCGCCATCCGGCCCCACGCGGTGAGGTTGAAGTTGACGTAGTGCCACGACATTGTGCGTGACAGCTCGAGCTGCTGGCTGCCGTCGGCGGCGAACTGCACGGGGAACCGGTTCTTCTCGGCGTCGAGGACGATCTTGCGCGCGGTGTCGCGATGACCCAGATAGGCCGCGATCGTCGCGTTCTGCAGGTCGAGGAACGTGCCGTGGTTGTTGGTGGCGGCCAGTTCCAGCTTCGCCTGCGGGCTCGTCCGCATCCAATCCAGGTACTGCGTCAGCCACGCCTTGATCCCGGAGCGGTCCTTCCCGGACCAACCCGGGGCGCCGCTGTCGAGGAGCGCGAACGTGTCGAGCAACTGGCTGAACGACTGCGTCGAGTCGATGATCCCGGTGCCGCTGATCGTGGTCCGGCACGGGATGATCTGCGAGAAAGTCATGTTCGGGTTCATCTTGGTGGCCGGGTCGAGGAACCACGTCCGGATGTCCAGAGCCGCGCGCTTCGCGTACTTCGCGTCGCCGGTGTAGTACCAGGCGAGCGAGAGGTAGTACATCGCGTCCCAGGCCCACATCCGGTAGGTGTGGTCGGTGATCGCGTCGGCTTCCGGGTTGCGCTGGCCGTCCTTGTTGACGTATGGGCAGCCCTGCGGGTTCTCCGGGGTCTTTTCACTCGCCCACCAGTACGGGGCCTGGCTCAGGTAGTCGTGCTTGTCGCCGCTCGGGGGCGTGGCCGGCTTGTCCATCACCGACCACGGCCCGGCCGTCAGCGCCGTGTTCGCCTTGTCCAGCACCACTTTCAGCGCGTCACGCTGGGCCCGGGACGCGTGGCCGCCGCGCAGCGCCTGCTTGATCCCCGCCAGCTTCGCCCCGTCGGTGATGACGGTGCGCGGTGGCGACGCGGCCACCGCCGTCCCGCTCACCGGGACCAGGAGCATGCTCGCCGACACCGCCAGCGCGCCCAGAACCCTTCGCACTTCGACCGCCCTTCACGGGGACGTCAGAATCCCCACGTCGTCACCGGGCGGCGGTACGGCTGGGGGGATTCTGACGTCCCGGCAAGGCGGGTGTCAATCGGTCGGCCAGGTGCGGCGCTTGTCCAACGGACGCGCGTACGACCCGGCGCGGCTCGTCTTCAATCCCAGCGCCACCAGCGACTCCGCCAGCCGGACCGCCGCGGCGACGCCGTCGATCACCGGGATGTCCAGCATCGTCGAGATCTTCCGGTCGAGGCCCGTCATCCCGGCGCAGCCGAGCACCAAGACCTCCGCTCCGGCGTCCCGCGCACGACGGCCGGCGGTCAGCAGTGCCGACTCCGTCCGGCGTTCGTCGGTCAGCTCCAGCACGCCGAGCCCGGCGCCGGTGACCGTGACGCAGTTCTGCGCGACGCCGGCCGCGTGCAGGCTGTCCTCGATCAGCCCGCACGTCCGGTCCAAAGTGGTCACCACGCCGTAGCGGCGGCCGAGCAGGCAGGCCAGGTGCGCGGCCGCTTCGGTGATGTCGACGACCGGGACGTCCAGCAGCTCGCGCGCACCCTCCCGGCCGTGCTCGCCGAAGCCCGCGAGCACGACCGCGTCGAACGGCTCTTCCAGGCCGCGCAACAGATCCAGCACCGCCGCGGCGGACAGGAAGCTGTCCAGCCAGCCTTCCGCGGACTCCGGTCCCCAGCGAGGCGTCCTCGCCAGGACCTCGGTGCCGGGGCTCGCGGCCGCGCGGGCCCCGGCTTCGATCTCCTTCGTCATCGCTTCGGTGGTGTTGCAGTTGGTGACGACGATCCTCATCGGTGCTTCCTCGAGACCGCGTAGTACAGCAGCGCCGACGAGGCCGTGCCGATGAACCACGAGTACGGCGCGGCCGGGGCGAAGAACGGCACCAGCGCGATCACCGCGGCGAGCGCGGCGGTCGGGAAGAACGTCACCAGCGCGCGCGGGTTCACGCGGGGATAGCTCCCGCCGTCGACGAACAGCTGCGCGACGTCGACCTTGCCGCGCCGGATCAGGTAGTAGTCGACGATCATGATCCCGAACAGCGGCCCGAGGAACGCGCCGAGCCCGCCGAGGAAGTAGTTGACCACCGTCGGCGAGGAGTACAGCTTCCACGGCAGCACGCACAGCGCCGCGACCGCGCTGATCATCCCGCCGATGGTGAACGTGATCCGCTTCGGCCAGATGTTCGCCAGATCGTAGGCGGGGGAGACGAAGTTCGCGACGATGTTCACGCCCATGGTGGCGATGGCGAAGGTCAGCGCGCCGATGATGAGCACCGGCGTGTTGTGCACCTTGGCCAGCAGCTCGGCCGGGTCGGTGATCGCCTCGCCGAACACCTGCATGCTGCCCGCGGTGACGACGACCGACAGCAGCGCGAACGCCGTCGAGTTGATCGGCAGTCCCCAGAAGTTGCCGCGCCGCACGGTCTTCTGGTCCGGGGCGTTGCGCGAGAAGTCGCAGAAGTTGAGCATCAGCGTGCCGTAGGTGGCCAGGATCAGCCCGGCCGCGCCGAACCACTGGCGGATCTGCTCGCCGGTGGACAGCTGCTTCGGGCTGCTGGTGAAGGAGATGTTCCAGTGGCCGGCGGCGAGGATCCACACCGCGAGGGCGATCATCACGACCCAGATCGCCGGGCCGCACCAGTCCTGGAACTTGCGGATCGACTCCATGCCGCGGGTCAGGATCAGCGCCTGGGCCGCCCAGAGGGCGATGAAACAGATCCAGCCGAGCGCGTGCAGGCCGAGGAAACCGTGTTCGGTCAACGGTTTCAGGCCCGGGTCGATGGTGAGCACGAGCAGCGTGATGGCCACGCTCGCGAGGTAGGTCTGGATGCCGTACCAGAAGATCGCGATGACCGCGCGGATCAACGCGGGCAGGTTGGCGCCGAACGTGCCGAAGCTGATCCGCGCGACGACGGGGAACGGGACGCCGGTGCGCTGCCCGATCCGGCCCATCAGGTTCATGCCGGCGTAGATGATCACGAAGCCGAACAGCAGGGCGGTGAACACCTGCCAGGCCGAGAGGCCGAGCACGAACAGGCCGGCCGCGAAGGTGTAGTTGCCGAGGTTGTGCACGTCCGACATCCACAGCGCGAAGATGTCGTAGACCTTCCAGCGGCGGTCCTTCGCCGGGGCGAGGTCTTCGTTCCAGAGCCGGGGATCCGGCGGCGCGGTCGTCTCTTGCTGGGAATCGGTGAGCGGGGCGGCGGTCAAGGCGGGCCTCCGATCGACGGATGCTTTCGGGGGTTCCGGGTGGCGGAGCCCCCGGCCGGGGCGAAGCCCCGCGTGTCACAGTGCAGCGACGGCGATTTGGGATACCAAAATTTGGCATCCCAAATATCACCCCGATGTCCGCCCTCGTCAACCCTCCGGTCGTTAAACTCGAGTTACAGAAGGTTGCGTAACCTTCTGTGAGAGGGGAGTCGGTGACAACGGCGAGCGAACGGCAACCTCTCGCCGCCACCCGGCAGCGGGTGCGCGACGAGCTGCGCGAACGGATCCTGACCGGCCGCCTGCGTCCCGGCGACCGGCTGGTCGAGCGCGAGCTGGCCGAAGACCTCGGGGTCTCCCGCGTCCCGGTGCGAGAAGCCATTCGCAGCCTCGAGGCCGAGGGCTTCCTCGTCGAGCAGTCGGCGCGCCGGATCGTCGTGCGGCAGCTCGCGCGCGTCGATGTCGAGGAGCTGTTCGACGTCCGGGAGGCCCTCGAAGGACTCGCCGCGGGGCGCGCCGCCGAACGGGCGGGCGCGCCGGAGCTGAAGCGGCTCGAGCGGATGCTCGCCGACGCCGCCCGCGCGACGGCCCGCGGGGACGCGGCCCGGATCACCGTGCTCAACTCGCGCTTCCACGACGAGATCGTCGCCCTCGCGGGCAACACCCTGCTGACGACGATGCTGCAGCCGTTGCAGGGCAGGCTCCGCTGGCTCACGAGCCAGAACGAGCACTGGACCGAGCTGCTCGACGAGCACCGCCGGCTCTACGAGGCGATCGCGTCGGGCGACGCGGACCGTGCGCACGCCGAAGCCGTCGAGCACGTGCGGGTCAACCGTGAGGTGACGCTGAAGTCCCTCTTCGGCACCGATCAGGCGGAGATCGCGGCCGGCTCGAGGTAGGGCGTCACGTTCCGCAGGGCGCGTTCGACGTACTCGTCCTTCTCGCCGACGGGCGCGACGTAGTGCATGGCGTGCTCGGCGGCTTCGAGGCCGCGGAGCCGGGCGAGGACCCACGTCGCGAGGTAGGCCGAGGCCAGGCAGCCGCCGGCGGTGGCGAGCGTGCCGCGGGCGAAGAACGGCTGGTTCAGCACCTCGACGCCGGCCGCGAGGACCCACGGCTTGGTGGTCAGGTCGGTGCACGCGGGCACGTCGTGGAGCAGCCCCAGCCTGGCCAGGACGAGCGTGCCGGAGCACTGCCCGGCGAGCAGCTGCCGGGCCGGGTCGAGCCCGGCCAGCGCGGCCGTGATCGCCGGGTCCTCGACGACCTCGCGGGTCTTCGAGCCGCTGCCGACGATCACGGCGTCGGCCGTGCAGGCCTCCTCGAGGCCGATCATGGCGTCGATCGTGACGCCGTTCATCGACGTCACCCGCGGCGTGGGGCTCGCGATCGACACGCGCCAGCCGGGCTCCTTGATCCGGTTGAGCATGCCGAGCGCGATGAGCGAGTCGAGTTCGTTGTAGCCGTCGAAGGTCAGGATCGCGGTGTGCATGACCGCACGCTAAGACGGCCGAGGCAGGACAGTCCACAAATTGTCCTGCCTACAATCGCGGCGTGCGGGTGCCGAAGTACAAGGTCGTCGTGGACGCGTTCGCGGCGAAGATCCGCGGCGGGCAGTGGCCGGCCGGGACGCGGCTGCCCACGCACCGCCGGCTCGCGGCCGACGAGGGCATCGCCGTCGTGACGGCGTCCCGCGTCTACGCCGAACTCGAAGCGATGGGGCTGGTCAGCTGCGAGCAGGGGCGAGGGACGTTCGTCCGCGACCTGGCCGCCGGCGACGGCGCCGACGAACGAGCCGTCGCCGCCGACGCCGTCGACCTGAGCTTCAACTCGCCCTCGATCCCCGGTCAGGCCGACCTGCTCCGCCAGGCGCTGCGGGATCTCGCCACGGCCGGCGACCTCGACGCGCTGCTGCACTACCAGCCCCATCGCGGGCGTGCCGAGGACCGGGCCGCCGTCGCCCGCCACCTGCGCCGGCGCGGGCTCGACGTCGGGCGCGAACGCGTGCTGATCGTCGACGGCGCGCAGCACGGCCTGGCGGTGACGGCCATGGCGCTGCTGCGGGCCGGTGACGTCGTCGCGGTGGACGCCCTCACCTACCCGGGGTTCCGGGTGCTCGCGCGCACGCTCGGGCTCGACCTCGCCCCGCTGCCGGTGACCGCCGACGGCCCCGACCTCGACGCGCTCGACCGGCTGTGCCGCCGTCGCCGGGTCCGCGCGGTGTACGCGATGCCGACCCTGCACAACCCGCTGGGCTGGGTGCTCACCGCCGGGCAGCGCACGCGGCTCGTCGCAATCGCCCGGCAGCACGGCGCGACGATCATCGAGGACGCGTCGTACGCCTACCTCGCCGAGGATGCGCCGCCGCCGTTGGCGGTGCTCGCGCCGGAGACCACCGTCTACGTCTCGGGGCTGTCGAAGAGCGTCGCGACGGGGCTGCGCGTCGGGTTCGTCGCCGCGCCGAGCGATCTCGTCCCGGCGCTCGAGAGCGCGATCCGGGCCACGACGTGGAACACGCCCGCCCTGACCGCGGCCATCGCGCGCCGGTGGCTCGACGACGGTACCGTCGGGCGCTGGGAAGCCCGGAAGCGTCAAGACGGGCGACAACGGCAGGCCCTCGCCTCGGAGGTGCTGGCCGGGCTTCCGTGGACCGGGCACCCGACGTCGTACTTCCGGTGGCTCCCGCTCGCCCGCGACTCCCGGCCGGACCGCATCGTCGCGGCGCTGGCCCGGCGGCGGGTCGCGGTCGCCACGGCCGAGCCGTTCGCGACGACGCCGGCGGTGCCGCAGGCCCTCCGGCTGGCCCTGGGCTCGGTGGGACACGCCGAACTCCGCGACGCGCTCGCGGCGGTCCGGCAGGAGGTCGAGCGGGATGTTTCCCGCTGATCACGGCCAGATGACGAAGGTCACGCTCGGTACCGGAGAGCTTACGTATTAACATGATCGACGGGTCCGCGCTCCATGAGCGGGAGTGGCATATCCAACAGCCCACGAGGCCTCCGCCAACAGGCGCTTCCCAGTGCCTTCATGGGAAATTCACAGAATGGGTGGCAAGTCTGACAACGTGAACCACGCCGACGACGGTGCCGGAACGGCGGCACGATGACGACTGCCCAGGCCACTCTCGAAGCTCCCTCCCGGATCCCGAGACCGGGTGGGAAAGCGCCGTACCTGCACCAGATCGACCTGTTCCGGCTGGTCACGTTCGCGTGCGTGATCCTCATCCACGTGGTCGGCGCGACGAACTTCGCGCAGGACGTCGGCGCCAACGCCGTCGAGACGCCGCTGCACTTCACGCGGGAGGCGTTCTTCGCGCTGACCGGGTTCGTGCTGGTGTTCCAGAACCGCGGCCGCGAGATCACCCCCGGCGACTTCTGGCGCCGGCGGCTGCCGCTGGTCGCGACGCCGTACCTGGCGTGGTCGATGTTCTTCTGGGCGTTTTCGCTGGTCACCGGCACGCAGCAGCCGGGCTCGCTCGAGGCGTCGATGCGCCTGCTGCTCAAGGACCTCGTCACCGGCGGCGCCTGGTACCACCTGTACTTCCTGCTGGTGACGATGCAGGTGTACCTGCTGTTCCCGGTGCTGATGAAGCTGCTGCGGGCGACCGAGGGCAAGCACAAGTGGCTGCTGCTGGGCAGCGGGGTGCTGCAGGTCGGCGTCACGCTGTTCATGACGTACCAGCCGTTCGGCGTCGGCTACGAGACCATCACCCACCTGTACGCCACGGTGCTGCCGTACCAGTTCTACACGCTGTTCGGCGCCCTGGTGGCCATGCACTTCGAGGCCGTGCACGCCTGGGTCGGCCGGCACCGGCTGCTGCTGGGCGGCGCGCTCGTGGCGGTGCTGGCCGGCACCGAGTGGTACTACCTCCGGACCGTCCACAGTGGAACGTTCCCGCAGGTGGCCAGCGACCCGTTCCAGCCGTACCTGATCCCGTGGTTCCTCACGGTCATCGCGGCGATCTACGCGTTCACGACGTGGTGGGCCGCGCGGCGCCGCGAGGGTGGCCGGGGTGCCCGGCTGGTCTCCTGGGCGGCGAACCGGTCGTTCAGCATCTTCCTGGTCCACCCGCTCGCGCTGGCGTTCCTCGGGCCGGTGATCCCGCACGTGGCCGAACGCTTCGGCGCGCCCTGGCTGAGCGTGATCATCTACTTCGGCACGATCGCGCTGACGATCGTGATCGTCGAGGTGCTGCGTCGCCTGCCGGGCAGCCAGGCGCTGACCGGCCGGCCCCGGCTGCGGCTCGCGAAGGCCGTCTGACTCACCCCGCCGGGTGGTCAAGGGCACAAAAGGCAGTTCGGGCATGTCCCGCCGCGCGGATCCGGAGTCTTCGGATATGCTGGCGGCCCGTGGGACTTCAGTCGCGGGCTACCAAGTACGTATTTGTCACCGGAGGCGTCGCCTCCTCTCTGGGTAAGGGACTCACGGCTTCGAGCCTGGGCCAACTCCTTACCGCGCGCGGGCTTCGCGTCACGATGCAGAAGCTCGATCCGTACCTCAACGTCGATCCCGGGACGATGAACCCGTTCCAGCACGGTGAGGTGTTCGTCACCGACGACGGCGCCGAGACCGACCTCGACATCGGGCACTACGAGCGCTTCCTCGACCGCGACCTCGACGGCAAGGCCAACGTCACGACCGGCCAGGTCTACTCCGAGGTGATCGCCAAGGAACGCCGCGGCGAGTACCTCGGCGACACCGTCCAGGTCATTCCGCACATCACCGACGAGATCAAGTCCCGGATCACCGCGGCCGCCGAACCCGACGAGGCCGGCCAGACGCCGGACGTCGTCATCACCGAGGTCGGCGGCACGGTCGGCGACATCGAGTCCCTGCCGTTCCTGGAGGCCTGCCGCCAGGTCCGCCACGACGTCGGCCGCGACCACTGCTTCTTCCTGCACGTCTCGCTGGTGCCGTACCTGGCGCCCTCGGGCGAGCTCAAGACGAAGCCGACCCAGCACTCGGTCGCCGCGCTGCGCAACATCGGCATCCAGCCGGACGCGCTGGTCTGCCGGGCCGACCGCGAGATCCCGGAGGATCTCAAGCGCAAGATCGGCCTGATGTGCGACGTCGACAACGAGGCCGTCATCGCCTGCCCGGACGCGCGGTCGATCTACGACATCCCGAAGGTGCTGCACCGCGAGGCGCTCGACGCCTACGTCGTCCGCCGCCTCGGGCTGCCGTTCCGCGACGTCGACTGGACGGTGTGGGGCGACCTGCTCGACCGGGTGCACAACCCGAGCGAGGTCGTGCGGATCGCGGTCGTCGGCAAGTACATCGACCTGCCGGACGCCTACCTGTCGGTCACCGAGGCCCTGCGCGCGGGCGGGTTCGCCCACCGCGCCAAGGTCGAGATCGTCTGGGTCGCCTCCGACGACGCGCAGACCGCGTCCGGTGCGGCGTCCGTGCTGTCCGATGTGGACGGTGTGCTGATCCCGGGCGGGTTCGGCATCCGCGGCATCGAGGGCAAGGTCGGCGCGATCGAGTACGCCCGCACCCGAGGGGTGCCGCTGCTCGGGCTGTGCCTCGGCCTGCAGTGCATGGTCATCGAGGGCGCCCGGCACCTGGCCGGCATCACCGACGCCGGGTCGTCGGAGTTCGACGAGAACACCAAGCACCCGGTGATCTCGACGATGGCCGACCAGCGCGACGTCGTCGCGGGGGAGCGGGACATGGGCGGCACCATGCGCCTGGGCGCCTACCCGGCGAAGCTCAAGCCGGGTTCGCAGGTCGCCAAGGCGTACGGCACCACCGAGGTGTCCGAGCGGCACCGGCACCGCTACGAGGTGAACAACGCCTACCGCAAGCAGCTCACCGACGCCGGCTTGGTGTTCTCCGGCACGTCGCCGGACGACCGCCTGGTCGAGTTCGTCGAGCTGCCGGCCGACGTCCACCCGTTCTTCGTCGGTACCCAGGCGCACCCCGAGCTCAAGAGCCGCCCGACCCGGCCGCACCCGCTGTTCAGCGCGTTCGTCAAGGCCGTCGTGGACCGCAAGGTCGCCGAGCGGCTGCCGGTCGAGCTGCCCGAAGCCCCGGTGGCGGCCCGATGAGCGCGCCGGGCGAGCACGAGTTCAGCGTCGCGTCCAGCCGGGACGTCCACATCGGACGCGTCGTCGGCCTGCGGATCGACGACGTCGTGATGCCGGGCGGCGACACCGCGGTCCGCGAGGTGATCGAGCACCTCGGCGCGGTCGCGATCGTCGCGCTGGACGACGAGCAGCAGGTCACGCTCATCCACCAGTACCGCCACCCGCTCGGGAAACGGCTGTGGGAGCTGCCGGCGGGGCTGATCGACCACGTCGGCGAAGACCCGGTCGGCACGGCCAAGCGGGAGCTCGTCGAAGAGGCCGGCCTGGCCGCCGCGGACTGGGTGACCCTGGTCGACGTCGCGGCGTCGCCCGGCTTCACCGACGAGGTCGTGCGGGTCTTCCTGGCCCGCGGACTGTCCGATGTGGACCGTGACGTGCTCGGCGAGGAGGAGGCGGACCTGGTCATCCGCAAGTTCCCGCTCGCCGAGGCCGTGCGGATGGCGCTGGCGGGCGAGCTGGTGAACGGCGCCACGGTGTCCGGCGTGCTGGCCGCGCACGCGGTGCTCTCGGGCTCGGCTCCGGCCCGCCCGGCGGACGCCCCGTGGGAAGACCGCCCGACGGCGTTCGCCAAGCGCAAGCAGTCCTGACCCCCGAAGCGCCCCAATGTGGCGTTCGGTGCGTGGGACGCACCGAACGC
>NZ_JBFBBQ010000127.1:0-21816 GCF_040682775.1 Amycolatopsis sp. NPDC051106
GTGATCCGGCCCAGGTGCCGCAGCTCGTCCAGGGTGCCCGACTCGACGGTGCGCCCGGCCCGGACCCCGAGGCTCTCGGGGGCGCCGCCGGTCATTCGGCCATCGCCGGTTCGGGCGCCGGCTCGGTGCGGCGCATCGTCGTCACCAGCAAGGCCAGCCCGGCGAACAGCGCCGCCGCGATCACGCCCGTCACGTTCACCGCCGTGGTGAACGCCGCCTTCGCCTGGTTCGCCACCTCCGCGTGCGTCACGTCGACCGCGAGTGTCGTTCCCGCCGGGAACGCCGCGTGGTACACCGCCGTCGCCGTCAGGCCGATCAGGGCCAGGCCCAGTGAGCCGCCCAGGTAGTTGCCCGTGTCCGCCATCGAGGCCGCCGAGCCCGCTCGCTCCGGCGGGACCGATCCCAGCACCAGGCCGATCCCCAGCGCGAACAGCGGGCCCGTGCCCAGCGTCAGCACCGCGATCCCCAGCATCGTCAGCGGCAGACCGCCGGTGAAGGCCAGCAGGACGCCGCCCGCCGCCGAAATCAGCAAGCCGCCCGCGATCGCCGTTGGCGGGGTCATCCAGCGGGTCAGGGACGGCGCCGTCATCGTGCCCGCCGCGACGCCCAGCCCCATCGGGGCGAACAGCACCGCCGACGCGAGCGGCGAGTAGCCCAGGACGCTCTGCAGGTACTGCGTCACGAGCAGCCCGACGCCGGCCATCGCGACGCCGGCGACCACCAGCGCGACCAGCACCGCCGTGAACGGCCGGTTCCGGAACAGCCGCAGGTCCAGCAGCGGCGGCGACGTCGTCAGCTGACGGCGGACGAACACAGCGCCCAGTGCGGCCCCGGCGGCGACCGCGAAGAGCGGCACCAGCAGCTCGCCGGCGGCCAGCTGCTTGAGGCCGAACACGATCAGCAGCACCGCGGCCAGCGAGAGCCCGACGCCGGCGAAGTCGAGCCGTCCGGACGCGGGCGCGCGGAACTCCGGCAGCAGGACCGGCCCGGCGACGAGCAGCACGCCCATGGCCGGCACCGCGACCAGGAACACCGAGCCCCACGCGAAGTGCTGAAGCAGGAACCCGGCGAGGACCGGACCGGCCGCGCCACCCGCGAACTGGCACGTGGCCCAGATCGAGATCGCCTTCCCGCGCTGCCGGTCGTCGCGGAACATGTTCGTGATCAGGGCGAGCGTCGACGGCATCAGCGTCGCCCCGGCGACGCCCAGCGCTCCCCGGGCCACGATCAGCATCTCGGGGCTGGTCGAGAACGCGGCGACGACCGACGTCACCGCGAAGGCGGCGCCGCCGAAGAGCAGCAACCGGCGGCGCCCGATCCGGTCGCCGACCGTGCCCATGGTGATCACGAACCCGGCGACGACGAAGCCGTAGCTGTCGGTGATCCACAGCTGCTCGGTGGCGCTCGCCCCGAGCTCGGCGCTGAGCTGCGGCAGCGCGAGGAACAGCGAGGTCATGTCCATCGCGACGAGCAGGGTGGGCAGCACGAGCACCGTCAGCCCCAGCCACTCCCGCCGTCCGGCCGGCTTGTCCATTTCGACTCCTTCTCGGTGGTCCGATCACCAAGGGGTCGGAGCCGCCGGAGCGGACCGGACACGGGAGCGGAAGAAAATCCGCCGGAGATGCCAGCTGCCCTGGCTGATCAGGCAGCGTGCCAGGCGTGGCCGGCGAAGGCTTCGTCCAGCGGTGCCTGGATCAACCGGTTCGCGTACGTCGACACCGTGTACGTCCCGATGCCCAGCACCACCTCCAGCGCGTTGCGCGGCGTGAACCCCGCGCCGACGAACGCCTCCAGCGCGCCGGGTGGGACGTCGCCCGTTGTGTCCATCACCGCGTGCACGAACTGCCGCAGCGCTTCCAGTCGCGGGGAAGGCAACGACGATTGCGCCCGCAGTGCCGACACCAGCTCCGGCGCCGCGGACAGCCCCTCGAGCGACGCCGTGTGCATCGCGACGCAGACGTGGCAGCCGTTGCGCGTGGCCACCGTCATGATCAGGACTTCCCGCTCCAGCGCCGGCAGCGTCGTGGACTCGAAGATCGCGTTCAGTTTGAGGAAGCCGTTCAGGGTCTCCGGTGACGTCGCCATCCGGGCGACGGCCGGCGGGACGTGGCCGAACTTCTTCGCGGTGGCCGCCATCGTCGGGCGCGCGGCCGGGGGTGCAGACTCCGGGGTGTGATCCGGGAACAAGACGTCTCCAGACGTAGTATCGACAATGTGGTTGTCGAAACCGTAAACCTGGTTGTCGAGTTTGGCAAGGGGTCATGACCGACTCGCCCGGCTACGAGCTGCCCTTCCTGCTCTTCGGCGGCTTCCGCACGCTCATCGACCGCCTCCACGCCGAGCTCGCGCGCCGGGGCCACCCCGACGTCCGGCCGTCGTACGGCTTCGCGATGCAGGCCATCGGCGTCCAGGGTGCGACGGCGTCGGAGATCGGCCGCCGCCTCGGCGTGTCCAAGCAGGCGGCGGGCAAGACCGTCGAGCGGCTCGAAGCGCTCGGGTACGCCGAGCGCGCCGAGGACCCGGCCGACGCGCGCCGCAAGATCGTGCGGCTCACCGCGCACGGCGTCGACGCGCTCACGAAGTCCGCGGAGATCTTCGACGAGCTGAGAAAAGACTGGGCCCGCACGGTCGGCGCCGAGCGGATGAGCGCGCTCGAGACCGACCTGCGCGCGGTCGTCGGCCCCGCGGCCTACCGGCTCGACGCCGCGGGCTGGTTCTCCAGCTAGAAACCGCAGCCCGGGTCCGGCGCGTCCTCCGACAGCGGGCTGCCCGCCGGGAGCACGTACAGGACTTCCAGCACCAGCGGCGTCGATCCGAGGTTGCGGCCGATGTGCACCTGGTCGGGCTGCTCGGTGAACGCGCGCCCGGTGCCGAAGATGCCGTCGATGCTGCAGTCGGCCAGGTTGTGCGTGAGCGTCCCGGCCTTCACGTACGCGTAGAGCGTGCCGTCGTGGAAGTGCCAGCCGGTGTAGCCGCCGGGCTGGACGGTGATCTCCCGCAGCGTGTAGTCGGTGTGGCCGATCGTCTTCTGGGCCAGGATCGTGCCGGTGACGCCACTGCCGGGCGTCGCGGAAGCGGACGAGGGCAGCAGAACCGCGGCCAGCGCGGCGGCGGCGAGAACCGTGAGCGGCTTGCGCATCGGCCCAAGCTACCGCGTCCGGGCGCGTTCGTGGGCACCGCGATCCGGGTACCGTGCCCGCATGGACGCGGAGGTTTTCGGGCAGGTGCTCGGCGCGGTGCGGGAGTTCGTGCGCAAGGAGGTCGTGCCGCGCGAGGCGGAAATCGACGAGCGCGACGAAATCCCCGCCGAAATCCGGGACAAGGCCGCCGAGCTGGGCCTGTTCGGCTGGGCGCTGCCGGAGGAGTACGGCGGGCTCGGCCTGGGCATGGCCGAGGACGTCCGGCTCGCCATCGAGCTCGGCCACACGACGCCCGCGTTCCGGTCGCTGTTCGGTACCAACAACGGCATCGCCGGCCAGGCGATCGTGCACTACGGGACGCCGGACCAGCGCACCCGCTGGCTGCCCCGGCTGGCCGCGGGCCAGGCGATCGCGTCGTTCGCGCTCACCGAGGCCGAGGCCGGTTCGGACCCGGGCGGGCTGACCAGCCGCGCGGTCCGCGACGGCGACCGCTACCGCCTCTCGGGCACCAAGCGGTTCATCACCAACGCGCCCCTGGCCGAGGTCTTCGTCGCGTTCGCGCGCACGGACCTCGACAGCACCGGCAGCCGCGGCATCTCCGCGTTCCTGGTGCCAGCCGGCGCGGAAGGCGTCACCGTCGGCCCGCACGACGCCAAGATGGGCCAGGCCGGCGCGTGGACGTCGGAGGTGGTCTTCGACGACGTCGAGCTGCCGGCCGACGCGCTGATCGGCGAGGAGGGCAAGGGCTTCGGCATCGCGATGGCCTCGCTCGCCCGCGGCCGGCTGCACATCGCGGCGCTGTGCGTCGGCATGGCGGAACGTGCGCTCGCCGAAGCCGTCGAGTACGCGCGGACGGCGCGTCAGGGCGGCCGGGTGATCGGTGAGTACCAGCTCGTGCAGGCGCTGCTGGCGGAGTCGCACGCCGAGCTCGCGGCCGGGCGCGCGATGGTGCACGAAGCCGCGGCGAAGTACGACTCCGGCGAGGACCGCAAGCTCGGGCCGTCGTCGGCGAAGCTGTTCTGCACCGAGATGCTCGGCCGCGTCGCCGACCGCGCGGTCCAGGTGCACGGCGGCATGGGCTACGTCCGCGGCGTCACGGTCGAGCGGATCTACCGCGACGCGCGGCTGTTCCGGATCTACGAGGGCACCAGCGAAATCCAGAAGCTCGTGATCGCGCGGCAGCTGCTCAAGGACTGAACTTGCGCTGGAGTTCACTCCAGCTCCTAGTGTCGGAAGCATGACCACCGCACAGCACAAGATCGGCTCGGGCTTCGGCGCCACCAGCACGGCGTCCGAGGTCCTGGCCGGCATCGACCTGACCGGCGAGCTCGCGATCGTCACCGGCGGCTACTCCGGCATCGGGCTCGAGACGACCCGGGCCCTGACGCGGGCGGGCGCGCACGTCGTCGTCCCGGCCCGCCGCCGCGCGACGGCGGAAGAAGCGTTGCGAGGCTTCGACAACGTCGAGATCGACGAGCTGGATCTCGGCGACCTCGACAGCGTCCGCGCGTTCGCCGAGCGGTTCCTCGCTTCGGGGCGGGGCATCGACGTCTTCATCGGCAGCGCGGGGATCATGGCGTCGCCGGAGACGCGCGTCGGGCCGGGCTGGGAGGCGCAGTTCGCGACCAACCACCTCGGGCACTTCGCCCTGGTGAACCGGCTCTGGCCGACGTTCACTCCGGGCGCGCGCGTCGTGTCGGTGTCTTCGCGCGGCCACCACTACGGCCCGGTCCGCTTCGACGACCTGAACTTCGAGCGGGGCTACGACAAGTGGCTCGCCTACGGCCAGGCGAAGACGGCGAACGTCCTCTTCGCAGTCCAGCTCGACAAGCTCGCGCGCGAGCGCGGTGTCCGGGCGTTCGCCCTGCACCCCGGCCGGATCCTGACCGATCTGGTGCGGCACCTGGACCGCCAGGAACTGGTCGACGCGGGCATGGTCGACGAGACCGGGCAGGTCACCGGCGGCGCCAAGACGCCCGAAGAGGGCGCGGCGACGCAGGTCTGGGGGGCGACGTCGCCGCAGCTCGACGGCCTCGGCGGCGTCTACCTCGAAGACTGCGACATCGCCGAGCCCGCGCCCGCCGACGGTGGCCGCGAAGGCGTCAAGGACTACGCGGTCGACCCGGTGCTGGCCGAGCGGCTGTGGACGGTGTCGGCCGAGCTCACCGGAGTGAACGCCTTCTAGCGGTTTGGGGGGCGGGTGGCGGAGCCTCGCCTGTCACAGCTTCTCGATCTGCTGCATCAGCAGGTCGATCTCCTCCTCGGTGTTGTAGTAGTGCACCGACGCCCGGACCATGTCGGGCAGGTCGCGCGCGGTGAAGTCGAACTGGGCCGACGTCCGCGACGAGATCGACGTGTTGATGTTCGCCGCCGCGAGCCGTGCCTTGATGTCGGCGGCCGGGGTGCCGTCGAAGCTGAAGGTGACGATGCCGCACTTGCGGGCGCCGGTGTCGTGCACGCGCGCTCCGGCTTCGGTGAGCCGGGCGCGCAGGGTGGCGGCCAGTGAGGCGACGCGCGTTTCGATGGCGGGAAGGCCCCACTCGAGCGCGTAGTCGATCGCCGCGCCGAGGCCGAACACCGCCGCGAAGTCGCGTTCCCACACCTCGAAGCGCTTGGCGGTCGGGTCGACGACGTACTCGGTGGGCGACGTCCAGACCGCCGAGTGCAGGTCGAGCATCGCGGGCTCGAGCCGCTCCCGCAGCCGCGGGTGCACGTAGAGGAAGCCGGTGCCGCGCGGGCCGCGCAGGTACTTGCGGCCGGTCACCGAAAGCGCGTCGCACTTCAGGCGCGTGACGTCGAGATCGACCTGCCCGGCCGACTGGCACGCGTCGAGCAGGAACGGGATCCCGGCCGCTTCGGCGACCGCGCCGACCGCCTCGGCCGGGTTGACCAGGCCGCCCTGGGTGGGCACGTGGCTGATGGCGATCAGCTTGACGTCGCCGTCGACGCGCCGGCGCAAATCTTCGACGTCCAGCTGGCCCGATTCGTCGTCGCCGATCACCTCGACGACCGCGCCGGTGCGCTTGGCGACCTGGAGGAACGCGATCGCGTTGCTGGCGTACTCCGCGCGGGAGGTGAGGATCCGGTCGCCGGCCTGGAACGGCAGCGCGTAGAACACCGCCTGCCACGAGCGCGTCGCGTTGTCGGTGATCGCGACGTCGTCGGGTTCGCCGCCGACGAGCCGCGCCGCCGATGCGTACACCGCCTCGAGGCGATCCGACGCCTCGGCGGCCGCCTCGTACCCGCCGACCAGCGCTTCGTGGCGCAAGTAGCCGACGACCGTATCGGTCACGACGGCCGGTGGGAGCGCGGAACCGGCATTGTTGAAGTGGACCACTTCGGCGCAGCCGGGCGTTTCACGGCGGGCGCGGTCGACGTCGAAGGTCATGTGAACTGAATACAGTAGAGATCTTCTGTATGCAATACTGCCGCCATGGCCCGGACGCCGCTGCGCAGCGACCTCATCGAGGAGATCACCACCCGCGTGCTGGACGGCCGGTTCGCCGCCGGCGCGCGCGTCAACGAGGTGCACCTGGCGCGCGAGCTGGGCGTCAGCCGGACGCCGCTGCGCGAGGCGCTGATCGGGCTCGCCGACCGTGGGCTGCTCGTCTCCGCGCCGGGCCGGGGATTCCTGGTGCCGCCGTTCGACCCCGACGAAGCCCGCCGCCTCTACCCGCTCGTCGCCGAGCTCGAGGCGCTCGCCCTGCGCTGGACGTCGCCGCTGGAGCTGGCCGGGCTGCCGGACGCGCTCGACGCCGTCGCCGACGAGATGGCCGTGGCGCTGGAGCGCGGCGAAGATCTGTCCGAAGTGGACGAACGGTGGCACGAGCTGCTGCTGTCCCGCTGCCCGAACGCGCACCTGCTGAGGCTGATCGGGCAAACGAAGCCGCTGCTCAAGCGGTACGAATCCTGCTACTTCGGCGGGGCGGCCCGTGCCGCGGAGAGCATCGGCGAGCACCGCCGGATCGCCGCCGCCCTGCGGGACGGGGACCTGCCGGCCGCATCGGCCGTGCTCGTCCGCAACTGGGTGAAGGCGTTGGCGTACCTGGGGAAGGACGAAAGATGATCATCGCGCACCTGAGCGACCTGCACCTGGACGACGGACCGCGCGCCGAGGAGCGGGTCGCCGCCGTGTTGGGGTACCTGGCGGATCTCGCGGTGGACGCCGTCGTCATCACCGGCGACATCGCCGACCACGGCGCGCCGTCGGAGTACGCCCGCGCCGCCGAGCTGCTGAAGCACCCGGCGCCGGTGCTGGTGTGCCCGGGCAACCGCGACGTCCGGGCGGCGTTCCGCGAGGGATTGCTGGGCCTGCCGCCGTCCGACGCGCCCATCGACGTCGCGCGGGAGGTCGGCGGCGTCCTGTTCGCGATGCGCGATTCGACGATCCCGGGCCGTGGCGCGGGTTTCCTGGCCGACGAGACGCTGGAGTGGCTCGACGGCGTCCTGGCCGGTGGCGACGGCCCGGCGTTCGTGGCGTTCCACCACCCGCCGGTCGAGGTCGGCGTCCCGCTGGTCGACGCGATCCGGCAGTCGGGGGAGGAGCGGCTGGCTTCGGTCCTGAACCGCCACCCGCGCGTGGTGGCGCAGCTGGCCGGGCACGTGCACACGGGCGCGTCGACGACGTTCGCCGGCGTGCCGCTGCGCATCGCGCCCGGCGTGGTTTCGCAGTCGCTGCTGCCGGTCGAGCCGGGCGCCGGCCGCGGCTGGGACGAGGGCGGGCCGCTGGACTACGAGCGGCCGCCGTCCCTGCTGCTGCACGTCCTGCACGACGACGGCCGGGTCACCACGCACCACCGCACACCCACATACTGAGATTCCCCTCCCAAACCACGCATCTTTCCTAGGGAAAGCTCCGCTTTGGGGCCCTCGAAGCGCCACTTTCACGGCGAAAGTGGCGCCTTGAGAGCAGGGGTCAGTGGCTGAACACCGGCAGGGTGATCTTCGACGGCCGGGCCGCGTCGTGGAACACCTCGAACCGGTTCGGCTTCCCCTTCACCGCCGAAGTCACCGGCTCGCCGGTCCCGTGGTTGCGCGCGAACCGCGGGAACGCCCCGCCCGCCACCTGGACCCGCAGCCGGTGGCCGCGGCGGAAGCGGTAGGCCGTCGGATCCAGCGTCACCTCCGCCGTCACGACCCCGTCGTCGCCGGCCACCGGGAATCCCGGCCGCAGCCGGCGGATCCCGTCGGTCACGTTGCGGGACACCCCGCCGGCGTCGACGTCGCACAGCCGGACGTAGACGTCGGCGTGCGGGAGCTCGGTGCGCACGTGCACGGTCGCCGTCACCTCGCCGATGACGTCGAGGTCCGACGGCAGCGGCTCGCCGGTGAACACCAGGACGTCCGGCCGCGCTTCGACCTCCTGGTTGTCGCGCTGCTTCCAGTCGCCGGTCAGCAGCGGCCCGCCGACCGCCGGCGTGGGGTCGGCCGGGTCGTAGGTGAACGTCGTCGGCAGCGCCCCGTCGCCGGCCCGTTCGCCGAGCCCGCCGATCGGCCGCAGGTGGGACGCGGTCGCCGTCGACGGCGGCGGCCACGACTCGAAGTCGAGCCAGGTCCCGGCGCCCTGCAGGAACAGCCGGACCGGGGCGCGCTGCAGGAATGTCCGGTCGCCGAGCAGGTGCGCGCGCAGGAAGCCGAGCTGGTCCCGGATCATCGGGCCCATGCTGGCGGGCTCGCCGTGCGCCCACGGCCCGATCGTGAGCCGCGGCGCCTTGCCCGCCTCGGCGAGGGTCCGGAAGTCGCGCAGCTGCGAGCCGATGAACAGGTCGTACCAGCCGGTGACCATCGACACCGGGACGTCCAGCTTCGCGACTTCGGCGCTGTGGTCGGACATGGACCAGTAGTCGTCGTCCGGCACGAAGTGCTCGGTGATGTCCTGGAGGAACTGCACCGGCTTCCCGATCGCGGCGACGTCGGCGCGGCTCAGCGGCAGGAACGACATCGCTTTCCGCGTCTTGCGCTTCTGCAGCGGGTTGGGCAGCGCGGCGAAGCGTTCTTCCTGGCGGCCGATCATCGCCGACCACGACACCATGTTGTCCGCCGCGAGCACGCCGCCCGGGTAGAACGTCGAGACGAACTCCGACGCTGTGACGCCGAGGCACATCGCGGCCAGGGGCGGGTCGAGGTAGGGGCCGACCGCCCACTGGGTGTGCCCGAGGTAGCTGGCGCCGGCCATGCCGATGGTCCCGTCGCACCACGGTTGCGCGCGCAGCCACTCGGCGGTCGCGACGCCGTCCTCGCGTTCGAGGTGGAAAGGCCGGAAGTCGCCGCCGGAGCCGAACGAGCCGCGGGTGCTCTGGACGACCGTCTGCAGCCCGTGGCGGGCGAACGTGTCGCCGAAGAGCTTCGACAGGATGCCCTTGCGGCCGTACGGCGTGCGGATCAGCACCACGGGCGCCGACGTCGTCCCGGCCGGGGCATACCGGTCGGCCAGGAGGGTGACGCCGTCGGGCATCGGCACGGTGAGATCGCGCGTCACGACCGGCTTGGGGCCTTCGGCGTGGGGCAGCCCGAGCATCTTGTCGACAAGTCGGTCCAGCACGGGCGCCTGCCTTCCGAAGTGGAGTAGGTCCTTCCGGATCCGACGGTACCTCAGTTCGCCCGGGCGAGCCGTTCCGGACGCAGCAGCTTCGCCAGCTCCTCGGCCGGGATCAGGCCCTTCTCGACGACGAGCTCGGTGACACCGCGCCCGGTCGCCAAGGCCTCCTTCGCGATCTCGGTCGCGGCCGCGTAGCCGATGCTCGGGTTGAGCGCGGTGACCAGCCCGATCGAGTTCTCGACGTAGGAGCGCAGGACGTCGACGTTCGCCGTGATCCCCGAGACGCACTTCGTCGCCAGCGTCCGGCAGGCCGCGCCCAGGTGCGTGATGCTCTCCGACAGCGCGTGCAGGATGATCGGCTCGAACGCGTTGAGCTGCAGCTGCCCGGCCTCGGCGGCCATGGTCACGGTGACGTCGTTGCCGATCACCTCGAACGCGACCTGGTTGACCACTTCGGGGATCACCGGGTTGATCTTGCCGGGCATGATCGACGACCCGGCCTGCACCGGCGGGAGAGTGATCTCGTTGAGCCCGGCGCGCGGGCCCGACGACAGCAGGCGCAGGTCGTTGCAGCTCTTCGACAGCTTCACGGCGATCCGCTTGAGCACGCCGGACAGGTGCACGAACGCACCGCAGTCCTGCGTCGCCTCGATCAGGTCCGCCGCGGTGACGACCGGCAGCCCGGTGATCTCGCGCAGGTGGCGGCACGCGGCTTCGGCGTACCCCGGCGCCGCGTTGAGGCCGGTGCCGATCGCGGTCGCGCCCAGGTTGATCTCGTGCAGCAGCGCGACGGCCTCGTTCAGCCGCAGCCGGTCCTCGCCCAGCATCACCGCGTAGGTGCGGAACTCCTGGCCGAGCGTCATCGGGACCGCGTCCTGCAGCTGCGTGCGGCCCATCTTCAGGACGTCGTGGAACTCGACGGCCTTCGCGGCGAACGCCCGCTCCAGCACGATCATCGCCTCGGAAAGCCCGCGCACGGCGAGGATCGTCGCGACGTTCACCGCGGTCGGGTACGCGTCGTTCGTCGACTGCCCGAGGTTGACGTGCTCGTTGGGGTGCACGACGTGGTAGTCGCCCTTCGCGTGCCCGAGCAATTCCAGGGCGCGGTTCGCGATCACCTCGTTGGCGTTCATGTTGGTCGACGTCCCGGCGCCGCCCTGGATGACGTCGACGACGAACTCGCCGTGCAGCGCGCCTTCGCGGATCTCGCGGCAGGCTTCGCCGATCGCGTCGGCGATCCGGGGTTCCAGCAGGCCCAGCTCGGCGTTGGCGCGCGCCGCGGCCTCCTTGACCGAAGCCAAGGCCTCGATCAAGTGCGGGTAGGCGGCGAGCGTCGTGCCCGTGATGGGGAAGTTCTCCCGGGCCCGTGCGGTGTGCACGCCCCAGTACGCGTCGGCGGGAACGTCCTTGTCGCCCAGCAGGTCGTGTTCGCGGCGGGTGGTCATCACAGGCTCCCCACGAGAAATTTCCCGGTCACCCGCAGGTTTTCCGGGCCGGGTGGTACGTCGACGCCGCAGAGCTTCAGCGCCGCGGCCAGCACGGGCAGGCGCGCCCGGTCACCGCCGTCGGCGATCTTGACCGCGATCGCCGTGCCGTCCGGCAGCGCGGCGACCTGGACGGCCTCGAAGCCGTCCTTCGCGATCAACCCGGGCACCGCGCGCATGACGGCGGTGACGTCGCGGCGGCTGCCGCCGACCAGCTCCGGGTGCCGGCGGATCCCGTCGGCGACCAGGTGGTCCGGGGTGCCTGGCGCGGCCGTGGCGATCTTCGCGACCGCCGTGGCGAGCCCGCGCAACGTCGTCGCGAACAGGGGTGCGCCGCAGCCGTCGACCGCGACCCGCTCGATGCCGTGCCCGGTCAGGTCCTCGACGGTGGCGGCGATCGCGCGCTGCAGCGGGTGGGCCGGGTCGAGGTAGCCGTCCGTGCTCCAGCCGTTCAGGTCGCAGGTGGCGAGCATCGCCGCGTGCTTGCCGGAGCAGTTGTGCGCGAGCCGGCTCGGGACGCGGCCGGCGGCGAGCCAGCGGTCGCGCTCGACCGGGTCGTACGGGAAGCCGGCCGGGTTGCCCAGCGCGTCGGGGGAGCGTCCGCCGAGGACGTCCCGGACGGCGTCGAGGTGCGGCGGCTCGCCGGAGTGGCTGGCCGCCGCGATGGCGAACCCGGCGGGGGACAGGCGCAGCCCGAGCCGGGCCATCGCCGTGGCCTGCACCGGTTTCGCCGTCGACCGCGGGTACATCGCGGCGTCCGGGTCGCCGGCGGTGAAGAGCGTGGTGCCGTCCGGGGCGAGCACGATCGCGGAGCCGTGGTGCACGCCTTCGACCAGGCCGTCGCGCACCAGCTCGACCAGCGGTTCGTGGTTCACATGCCCTCCTCGTCGAACGCGCGCATGTCGATCCGCTTGCGCGCCGCGAACCAGCCCACGACCAGCGCGACGGCGATCGCGGGCAGGGCCAGCAGGGTGATCCGGCCGGTCTCGTCGAAGCCCATCAGCACGACGACCGCGGCAAGGAACACGAGCGTCGCGATCTCGGTGTACGGCGAGAACGGCAGCCGGAACGCGGGCCGCTCGAGGCCGTCGCGCCGGGTCTTGCGGACGAAGAGCAGGTGACAGACCACGATGATCGCCCAGGTGGCGAGGATGCCGATCGCGGCGAAGTTCAGCACGATGTCGAAGGCCTCCTTCGGCACCAGGTAGTTCAGCCCGACGCCCAGCACGCAGACCGACGCGGTGAGCAGGATGCCGCCGTAGGGCACGTGGTTGCGGTTCATCACGCCGGTGAACCTCGGCGCCGAGCCCGCCTTGGCCATCGACCGCAGGATCCGGCCGGTCGAGTAGAGGCCGGAGTTCAGGCTGGACAGCGCCGCGGTGAGCACGACCAGGTTCATCACGCTGTCGGCCGCGGGCACGCCCAGGTGCGAGAGCACGGTGACGAACGGGCTCTGGTCCTTGGTGTAGGAGCTCCACGGCAGCAGCATCGCCAGCAGGACGACCGACCCGACGTAGAAGACGAGGATGCGCCACATGATGGAGTTGATCGCCTTCGGCATGATCTTCTCCGGGTGCTCGGTCTCGCCGGCGGCGACGCCGACCAGCTCGACCGAGGCGTAGGCGAACACCACGCCCTGCACGATCAGCACCATCGGCAGCAGCCCGGTGGGGAAGATCCCGCCGTGCCCGGTGATCAGCTGCGGGCCGGGGGCGGCGCCGTCGATCGGCGTCTGCGTCACCAGCAGGAAGATCCCGATGAGCATGAAGAGCACGAGCGCGGCGACCTTGACGATGGCGAACCAGAACTCCATCTCGCCGAACAGCTTCACCGAGACCAGGTTCAGCGTCAGGACCACGGCGAGGGCGATCAGCGCGAGCACCCACTGCGGGACCGGCGAGAAGAACGACCAGAAGTGCGCGTAGAGCGCGATCGCCGTGATGTCGGCGATGCCGGTGGTCGACCAGTTGAGGAAGTGCATCCAGCCGGCGACGTACGCGCCCTTCTCGCCCATGAACTCGCGGGCGTAGGAGACGAAGGCGCCGCTGGACGGCCGGTAGAGGATGAGCTCGCCGAGCGCGCGGACGACGAAGAAGGCGAAGAGCCCGCAGACGGCGTAGACGATCGCGAGGGCCGGCCCGGCCTGCGCGAGGCGTCCGCCGGCGCCGAGGAAGAGGCCGGTGCCGATCGCGCCGCCGATGGCGATCATGTTCACGTGCCGCGGCTTGAGGGCCTTGGCGTAGCCGGCGTCGCCCGCGTCGGTGGTGTGGGCGGAGGCCGTGAGGGTCTGCTCGGTCACCGGTCCCCGTTCACGATGCTGGTCAGAGTGGCTTCGACGTGCGTGAGGTGCGCGGTCATGGCGGCGACGGCGTCCTGCTCGGAGCCGCTCTCGATCGCGGTGACGATCTCCCGGTGCTCGGCGTTCGACCGCGCGCGCCGGCCGCCGAGCTGGTTGAGGAAGGCGGACTGGCGGGCCAGCGCGTCCCGGATCTCTTCGATCACCTTCCCGAAGACGGGGTTGCCCGAGGCCTGGGCGATGGTGATGTGGAAGAGCGAGTCGAGCGCGACCCAGGCGGTGTTGTCGGTCTCGGCGTCCATCCGCTCGACGAGGTGGCCGAGCAGGTCGAGGTCGTCCTGGCTGCGCCGCAGGGCCGCGTAGCCGGCGACGGGGATCTCGACGTGCCGGCGCACCTCGATGAGGTCGCGGGCGGAGTAGGGCCCGAAGGTGGGGTTGTCGGCGGGCCCGGCGGCGGTGACGAAGGTGCCCTTGCCGGTCTTGGACTCGGTCATGCCGAGGGCTTGCAGGCCGCGCAGAGCTTCCCGGATGACCGACCGGCTGACCTCGAACTCCCTGCTCAGGGAGGCTTCGGAGGGAAGCTTGGCGCCGACGGGGTACTCCCCGCGTTCGATCAGCCGCCGCAGGTGGGCCAGCACGGCTTCCATGGCGCTGATCCGCCGGAGACCGCCTTGTCCGGCTGTCTGGCTGTCAGACAGGTTCATGCGGGGAATGCTCGGTGCCGGGGGTGCCGGTGTCAACGCGAGCCGGGGCGGCTGTGGCTCACCTCACCGGTGCGCGCGGCCGCCGGGACGCAGTGAATGACCCTTTCCCTGCGTCCGGCGCCAGGAATGGGTCATTCACTGCATCGGGGACGGGGCCCGCTCACCTGACCCGCCGCCCGCGTGCCGGCCCACTCCGCAGGCCCGGCGGGGAGGTCGCGAATGACTCACTCGGGACCTCCGGCGCCGCGAATGAGTCATTCGCGACCCGGCAGCCGCGCCCCACCGACCCCCCAGCGGCGTCCCCGAGTGATCGCCCGGCAGCGGCGCGTGGCCGTGCTCACCACCGCCCGAAGAGGGGGCGCGTCGCAGCGGCGGAACACCTCCCGCGAGGAGCAGAATCGACCCCGGCGAGCGCGTGCGCGCCCGGCGAGAGCCACGGGTTAGGGTGAGTGACCCGGGCGCAGCCGGTCCCATTCACCTAGGGGAGGTTTTCGCTGGTGTCGAACGATTCCTTCGTCCACCTGCACGTCCACACCGAGTACTCGATGCTCGACGGTGCGGCGAAGATCGCCCCCCTCTTCGCGGAGGCGGCGCGCCTCGGCATGCCCGCGGTCGGCATGACCGACCACGGCAACATGTACGGCGGCGACGAGTTCTACCAGCAGTCGAAGAAGCACGGCCTCAAGCCGATCATCGGGATCGAGGCCTACGTCGCACCGGAGAGCCGGTTCCACAAGAAGCCCGTCTTCTGGGGCCAGTCGAACCAGCGCGGCTCCGACGAGCTGGGCGAGGGCGGCGACGTCTCGGGCGCCGGTGCCTACACCCACATGACGATGCTCGCGCAGAACGCCACCGGGCTGCGGAACCTCTTCAAGCTGTCCTCCTTGGCCAGCATGCAGGGCTACTACCGCAAGCCCCGGATGGACCGCGAGCTGATCGCGGACAACCACACCGGCATCATCGCCACCACCGGCTGCCCGTCGGGCGAGGTGCAGACCCGGCTGCGGCTGGGCCAGAAGGAAGCGGCGATCCAGGCCGCGTCCGACTACAAGGACATCTTCGGCGCCGACAACTTCTTCCTCGAGCTGATGGACCACGGCCTGCCGATCGAGCGGTCGGTCCGCGAGGGCCTCCTGGAGGTCGGCCGCCTGCTCGACCTCAAGCCGATCGCCACGAACGACTCGCACTACGTCACCAAGGACCAGGCGGACACGCACTCGGCGCTCCTGTGCGTCCAGGCCGGCAAGACCCTCAACGACCCGACCCGCTTCAAGTTCGACGGCGACGGCTACTACCTCAAGTCCGCCGCCGAGATGCGCGAGTACTGGGACAAGGAAGTCCCCGGCGCGGCCGACACGACGCTGATGATCGCCGAGCGCGTCGAGTCCTACGAAGAGGTCTACTCGCACAAGGACCGGCTGCCGTTCTTCGAGGTGCCGGAGGGCTACGACCAGGGCGGCTGGCTGCGCGAAGAGGTCGCCAAGGGCCTGAAGTGGCGCTTCCCGGACGGCCCGCCCGAGGGGTACCCCGAGCGGATCGAGAAGGAGCTCGACGTCATCATCGGGAAGGGCTTCCCGGCCTACTTCCTGATCGTCGCCGACCTCATCAGCTACGCCCGCAAGGTCGGCATCCGGGTCGGCCCCGGCCGTGGTTCGGCGGCCGGTTCGCTGGTCGCGTACGTCCTGGGTATCACCAACCTGGACCCGATTCCGCAGAAGCTGCTGTTCGAGCGGTTCCTGAACCCCGAGCGCGTCTCGATGCCCGATATCGACATCGACTTCGACGACCGCCGGCGCGGCGAGATGATCCGGTACGCGACCGACAAGTACGGCTCGGACAAGGTCGCCCAGGTCATCACGTTCGGCACCATCAAGACCAAAGCCGCGATCAAGGACTCCGCCCGCGTCCACTTCGGGCAGCCGGGCTACGCGATCGCGGACAAGATCTCCAAGGCGCTGCCCCCGCCGATCATGGCGAAGGACATCCCGCTTTCGGGCATCGTCGACTCGAAGCACGAGCGCTACGGCGAGGCCGCCGAGGTCCGCGCCCTGGTCGAGACCGACGAAGAGTGCAAGACGATCTTCGAGACCGCCCGCGGCCTCGAAGGCCTGATCCGCAACGCCGGCGTGCACGCCTGCGCGGTCATCATGTCCTGCGACCCGCTGACCGACGCGATCCCGCTGTGGCAGCGTGACGACGGCTCGATCATCACCGGCTGGGACTACCCGTCGTGCGAGGCCATCGGCCTGCTGAAGATGGACTTCCTCGGCCTGCGGAACCTCACCGTCATCGGCGACGCGATCGACAACATCAAGACCAACCGCGGGATCGACATCGACCTCGACACCCTGGCGATCGACGACCCCGAGACGTACAAGCTGCTGGCCCGCGGCGACACGCTCGGCGTGTTCCAGCTGGACGGCGGCCCCATGCGTGACCTGCTGCGCCGCATGGAGCCCACGGTGTTCGACGACATCGTCGCGGTCGGCGCGCTGTACCGCCCCGGCCCGATGGGCATGAACGCGCACAACGACTACGCCGACCGGAAGAACAACCGGCAGAAGGTCAAGCCGATCCACCCGGAGCTCGACGAGCCGCTGCGGGAGATCCTGGCCGACACGTACGGCCTGATCGTGTACCAAGAGCAGATCATGCACATCGGCCAGAAGGTGGCCGGGTACACGATGGGGCGCGCGGACGTGCTCCGCCGCGCGATGGGCAAGAAGAAGAAGGAAGTCCTCGACCTCGAGTACGAGGGCTTCGAGGCCGGGATGAAGGCCAGCGACCTGGTCCCGGGCGGGTTCTCCGCCGAGGCCGTCAAGGCGCTCTGGGACACGATCCTCCCGTTCGCCGGCTACGCGTTCAACAAGAGCCACGCGGCCGCGTACGGCCTGATCTCGTACTGGACCGCCTACCTCAAGGCGAACTTCCGGGCCGAGTACATGGCGGCCCTGCTCACCTCGGTCGGCGACAACAAGGACAAGTCGGCGGTCTACCTGTCCGAGTGCCGCCGCCTCGGCATCAAGGTGCTCCCGCCGGACGTCAACGAGTCGGCCCTGCGGTTCGCGGCCGTCGGGGACGACATCCGCTTCGGCATGGGTGCCGTCCGCAACGTCGGCGCGAACGTCGTCGAGTCGATCATCAAGACGCGCGCGGAGAAGGGCAAGTACGCCTCCTTCACCGACTTCCTCGACAAGTCCGAGCTCGTGGTCTGCAACAAGCGGGTCATCGAGTCGCTGATCAAGGCGGGTGGGTTCGACTCGCTCGGCCACACGCGGCTGTCGATGATCCAGGTCCACGAAGACGCGGTCGAAGCCGTCGTCCCGCTCAAGCGCCAGGAGGCGATGGGCCAGTTCGACCTGTTCGGCTTCGGCGGGGACGAGGGCGAGGCGGCCCCGTCGTCGTCGCCGCTCGCGCACCTGAGGTTCGGCGAGGAGGAGTACCCGCGCAAGCAGCTGCTCGCCTACGAACGCGAGATGCTCGGCCTGTACGTCTCGGCGCACCCGCTCGACGGCGCCGAGCGGATCCTGCGCAAGCACGCCCCGAAGCCGATCGCCGGGATCCTCGCCGATCCGCCGCGGGAAGGCGAGATCGTCATCTCCGGGCTGATCACCTCGCTCGAACGGCGCGTCAACAAGAAGGGCGAGCCCTGGGCGATCTGCACGGTCGAAGACATGGACGCCTCCCTCGAGGTGCTCTTCTTCCCGAAGTCGTACGCGCTGTTCGCGAGCGAGCTGATCGAGGACAACGCGGTGCTGGTCAAGGGCCGGGTCAACTGGCGCGAAGACAAGATGTCGATCTTCGGCGGCGGCCTCGCGACGCTGGACCTGTCCGAGGTGGGCACGGGCAACGGCGACGACGAGCCGCCGCTGGTCCTGCTCGCCGCGGCGGAGAAGATCGACCAGTCCGTCGTGAGCGAACTGCGGTCCACTTTGCTCGCCCACAAGGGTGAAACGATGGTCCACCTCAAGCTGGTGGGCCGGAACCAGACGGTGTTCGCGCTCCACGACTACCCGGTGAAGGTCAGCTCCATGCTGATCGGCGAGCTCAAGGGCATCCGAGGAATCACCGCAAGTACGTAGGTTCGGTACGAAACGGGCGGGACCGCGGCGGACAACGCGCGCGGGTCCCGCCCTTCGTGTTTGCTGGACAGGATGACTTACGAACCCGACCCCCGCCGCTGGAAAGCGCTCGCCGTCTCGCTGACGGCCGGGTTCATGGGCCTGCTCGACGTCAGCATCGTCAACGTCGCCCTGCCGTCGATGCAGTCCGGGCTGCACGCGAGCAGCGGCGGCATCCGCTGGGTCGTCTCCGGGTACGCGCTGGCGTTCGGCCTGGTCCTGGTCACCGGCGGCCGGCTCGGCGACGCGTTCGGCCGCCGGACCATGTTCCTCGGCGCCCTCGCCGCGTTCGTCATCACGAGCGCGCTGGCGGGAGCCGCGCCGAACGAGACGACGCTCGTGATCGCGCGCCTCGCCCAGGGCATGGCCGCGGGCATGCTGACCCCGCAGAACACCGGGCTGATCCAGGACCTCTTCCGCGGCGCCGAGCGCGGCCGCGCGTTCGGGATGTTCGGCGCCGTCGTCGGGATCTCGACCGCCGTCGGGCCGATCCTCGGCGGGGTCATCCTCGCCGCCTTCGGTGCCCAGGACGGCTGGCGCTGGGTGTTCTACGTCAACGTGCCGATCGGCGTCCTCGCGTTCGCGCTGGCCTTGCGGCTGCTGCCGCGCAGCGAGAAGAAACAGTTCCGGGTGCGCTCGGAGATCGACTTCCTCGGCATCGTCCTGCTCGCGGTCGCCGTGCTCGGTGTGCTGCTGCCGGTCATCGAATCCGACTCCGACGGCCCCGCCCGGCTGTGGTGGATGTTCGTCGTCGCGCTGGTGTTCGGGTACGCGTTCGTGCGCTGGGAACGCTCGGTGGTCCGGCGCGGCCGGTCGCCGCTGCTGGACACCCGGCTGTTCACCGGCACGCCGGGGTACTCCGCGGGTGCCGCGGTCGGCGCGCTCTACTTCTGCGGGTTCGCCGGGATCTGGCTGGTTTTCGCGATGTTCTTCCAGCAGGGCCTCGGCTACACGCCGCTGCAGTCCGGGCTGTCGGTGACGCCGTTCGCGGTCGGCTCGGCGGTGTCCGCGGCCGTTGCCGGGCGGCTGGTGCCGACCTACGGCCGGCGGCTGACCGTGACCGGGCTGGCCATGGTCGCGGTGGGCCTGCTCGCCGTCGCGCTGCTCGCCGAGCTCGTCCCGCCGTCGGCGTCCGGGTGGGCGTTCGCGCTGCCGCTGGCGTTCGCGGGGGTGGGCGGCGGCATGGTGATCTCGCCGAACACGACGTTGACGCTGGAGTGCGTGCCGGTCCGGATGGCGGGGGTCGCGGGCGGCGCGCTGCAGACCGGTCAGCGGATCGGCACCGCGATCGGCACCGCCGTCCTCGCGTCGGTGTTCGGCACCGTCGTCGGCTCGGCGACGGACTACCCGCTCGCGCTCACCGTCGCGCTGTGCTGCGCGGCCGGTCTGACGTGCACCGCGCTGGCCCTCGCGATCGCCGAACTCCGGGCGCGGCGCCACCGTGCGCAATCTTCCGAGCAGGATCAGGAGACCCGGAAGGCCGAAACGACCGCCGCGGACGTCCACCGAGGCTGAGACACTACTTTCGGCAAAGTGGCGATGCTCCATCCGAGTGACGAGCACGGAAAGACACTGGTGCTACGCAGAGCAACCGGGTAGATCTTATGGAGCCTTCACTGCGCGGCTTCGGCTACCGACAGTGGCAATCGGTCGGCCACCCGGGGATGGGGTGACCGGCACGAGCGATCGAGGCGTCCGGAGTTCGAGGGAATGGACACACTCGGTCACCTTCCATCCTGTGCGTTGTCGGCGTCCGCGGGGGACCGTCCGGCAACCGCGGAAGGGATGCCCATCGGCGGCTGCCGGCGCGTGACGGCAGCGGGTGGGCCCGGGTGAGGGGGAACCGGGCCCGCCCGTTCTTCGTGTCGTGCTTCCACCCGGCTCGTGATCATGTTGGGATGACCGCGTCCGACAGGCACGAGCGCAGGAGCTTCGATGACCGAGCAGCCGTTGCGGCCGGGGAACCGGCTCCGGGTCTGGTACCGGCCGATGCGGTCGCGCGACAGCAGTGAGCACCACCGCGTCGCGACGCCCCTGGAACTGCTGTTCGACCTCTGTTTCGTGGTCGCCGTCGGGCAGGCCGCGGCGTCGCTGCACCACGCGCTGGCCGAGGGCCACGCCGCCCACGGCGTCTCGTCGTTCGCCATGGTGTTCTTCGCGATCTGGTGGGGCTGGCTGAACTTCAGCTGGTTCGCCTCGGCGTTCGACACCGACGACGTCCCGTACCGGCTGGCCACGCTCGTGCAGATCGCCGGCGGGCTGACCGTCGCGGCGGCGGTGTCGAGCGCGTTCGAGGGCGACTTCCGGCTGATGGTCATCGGGTACGTCCTGATGCGGCTCGCGCTGGTGTTCCAGTGGCTCCGGGCCGCGCGGTCGGACCCCGGGTGCCGGCCCGCCGCGCTGCGCTACGCCGCCGGGATCGCGGCGGTCCAGGTGCTGTGGGTCTCCTACCTGTGGCTGCCGCACGGAGTGCGGGTGATCGCCTTCGTCGTGTTCGCGGTGCTGGAGATGGCCGTGCCGGTCTGGGCGGAGAGGCGGCACGGCACCACGTGGCACCCGCACCACATCGCCGAGCGGTACGGCCTGTTCACGCTGATCGTGCTCGGCGAGGTCATCCTCAGCGCGACGACCGCCATCAAGGAGGGCACGGCCGAAGCCGAGCACCTCGGCGCGTTGATCTCGCTGGCCGCGGCCGGCCTGGTGCTCGTGTTCTCGATGTGGTGGCTGTACTTCGACCGGCCGGGACACGCGCGGCTCGTCCGCCGGCCGACGATGTTCACGTCGATGAGCTGGGGCTACGGCCACTACTTCATCTTCGCCTCCGCCGCGGCCGTGGGGGCGGGGCTCGAGGTGGCGGTCGCCTACGACACGGGGACGCTGCACGGCCTCGGCGGGGTGGCCGCCGCGTTGCCGACGACGTTGCCGGTCGCGATCTTCCTGCTGAGCGTGTGGCTGCTGCACATCGGGCCGACCAACGAGTGCCGCCCGATCGCCATCGGCTTCCCGGTGACCGCGGTGCTCGTCGTCGCCGCGTCGTTCACGCCGGCGCCGATCCACGTCGCCGCGGTGCTGTCGGCGGCGCTCGTCGCGCTGACGGTCGTCGCGACCCGCGGGCAGCCCCAGTTCGGCTGATCGACGCAGGTCAGGGGCTTGGCGCGAAGAAAGGGGACCCCCCTGTGCGAGGCCGTTTCGGGGCATGTAAAGTTCTCCAAGTCGCCAGGGAAACCGGGCGGCCGCCGGGGCCACGAACCAAGCTCCCACGAACGTGGTAGAGTGGGTGGTCCTGAACCGAGGCGTTGGTCTCGGAACAACAAAGCTTGAAACAATCGCCGAGAGTTTCAGCCGCCGATAAAGCGGGTGGATTCAGAGTGTGTTGCTTGAGAACTCAACAGTGTGCTAGTGAACTAAGCCAGTAGAGCTTATGTATTGAACCTCGTATGAGGTTCCTTTGAGAGCATTAATTTGCCTCGATTAAACTGTTCATTGTTGGAGAGTTTGATCCTGGCTCAGGACGAACGCTGGCGGCGTGCTTA
>NZ_JBFBBQ010000128.1:0-21432 GCF_040682775.1 Amycolatopsis sp. NPDC051106
CCGGTGGTGGTGAAGGTGACCCGGCCGTCGCCGACGGCGTAGGAGAGGCGGCGGTTGACGCGGTAGGCGCCGCCGGAGACCTCGACCCAGGGCAGTATTTTGAGCAGCCAGCGGGAGGAGATGCCCTGCATCTGCGGGACCGACTTGGTCGTCGTGGCCAGGGTGCGGGCCGCGGCCCGTCCGAGGCTCAGCGGTGCCTGGTCGGTGTCCACCGGGTCGGTGACAGTCACAGCGAGAACCACCCAATCATCTGTAGGTCAAGACTGGTAACGGGGATTGGTGGCGTGCCAGGTGAAGCCGCCGCCCATCCAGGAACGGACACCCACGAGGAACCGCTGCAGTTCCGGCGACGGCACCGCCATCAGGTCCCGGTGGCCGTCCTCGAACTCGTGGACGATCTTGTTGTGCAGCTCGACGGTGGCCTCGACGGCCTCCTCGACCGAGCAGCCGCGGTCCGCGGCGATCTGCAGCACCATGTTGCAGACCGGCTTCTCGTCGGCGGCGTCCTTGGCCACCGAATGCAGGTCGTTGACCAGCACCGACGCCGTCCCGGCCCGCATCATCGCCTCCCGCACGCGCGGGTCGTAGTAGAACGGGGCGGGCAGCTCGTAGCCGCCGACGGCGTCGACGAGGGTCATCGACGTGTAGAAGCTGTCGTGCTGACGGGCCGCCAGGTACTCCCACGCGGGCGGGTAGCGGCCGGTGTGGCGCCACGCCGCGTAGGCGTCCCAGCTGACGAACATCGCGAACGTCGCGTAGCAGACCCGCTGGACCAGCACGGGCGAGCCGTGCCGGCCCAGGTGGCCGATCGCCGAGTGCAGCCCGACGAGGATCGGGTCCGCCCGCAGGGCTTCGTCGAGGGGCGCCGAGAACTCCCCGGCCGGCGCGACCGGGTCCATGGCCGCCATGACGAGCGCCAGGCGTGGCGGCAGTTCGGTCGGCGCCG
This sequence comes from Amycolatopsis sp. NPDC051106, assembly GCF_040682775.1. Taxonomy (NCBI): domain Bacteria; kingdom Bacillati; phylum Actinomycetota; class Actinomycetes; order Pseudonocardiales; family Pseudonocardiaceae; genus Amycolatopsis; species Amycolatopsis sp. NPDC051106. The sequence goes on from NZ_JBFBBQ010000128.1 coordinate 947, forward strand.
CGCCCAGCGTGCTGTCGTCGGCGTAGTAGTCGTCGGCCGCCCACCACGTCGCGTTCAGCTGCGCCGCGACGAGCAGCCGGTCCGGGTCGTCGCAGTCGGGGTGGGCGAGCATCACCAGCCGGCCGAACCCGGCGTGGGCGATCTGGTCCAGGCCCGCGCCGGTGAACCCGCAGTCCCCGGCCCACGCGACGAGCCGCCGGTCGACCTCCCCGGCGAGGGCGTCGTCGATCCGCCCGGGAACCGGGCAGTACAACGGCGTCGCGCTGCCGTCACCCCACGGCAGGTGGGCGTAGGCCGGATCCTGCCCGGGCGCCGGCGCGAACTGGGTCGCGATCCGCGCCGCGGCCGTGCCGAGGCCGAACGGGCCCGCGAGCAGGCTCGCGGCGCCCCCGGTGGTCCACTGTGGACATGTGGTCCCGGTCGTCATGGTGCTCTCCCTCGGCACGCCCGCCTCAGACGCGGTCGGCGGCGATGAGCAGGTAGTGGAAGCTGCCCTCGCGGTAGGCGGTCAGGAACGGCTTCTCGACGCCGGTGGCGACCGACGACCGCTCCCGCAGCTCCCAGTACGGGATCGTCGCGGCCGTCAGGTCGACGACGGTGATCGGGACGAACCCGTTGTCCGACAACGCCTTGAAGTAGTCGCCGCGGGCGTGGATGTTGCAGATGTAGTGCTGGTCGATCTGGCTCACCGCACGCGACCGGCCGCCGGTGACGTCGTTGTAGCACCCGGTGATGGTCACGTACCGGCCGCCGGGCTTGAGCTGCCGCGCGTGCTCGGCGAACAGGTCGTGCAGGTCGACGTACATCGTGCTCTCGTTGTTCCAGATGCCCTGGAACACGCCGGACTCGAAGCCGGTGTCGAGCATGTTGCGCAGGTGGTAGCGCACCGAACCGTCGATCCCGCGCCGGCGGACGTGCTCGTTGGCGAAGCCGACCTGCTGCTCGGAGATGGAGATCCCGTCGACCTGGCAGCCGAAGCGCTGGTGGGCCATGACGCTGGTGCCGCCGCGGCCGCAGCCGGCGTCGAGCAGCCGGTCACCCGGGCCGATCGGGCCGAGGTGGTCGAGGAGGACGTCGGCCTGTGCGGTCTCGAGCCGGTGCATCTCGGCGATGATCGCCTGGTCGCGCTGGTCTTCCGGGGCGTCGAGGACGGCCGGGTCGTAGTCGCCGAGGCCGTAATGGTGGTGGTACAGACCGTCGACATCGCCCAGCCGGAGGTTCACCGGGTCCTTTTCCGCGTTCCAGTAGTCGGCGACCGACTGCTGGTACGCGGTGCGGGTCACGGGCTGGTCGAGAGCCGTCATCGAGAAACTCCTCGTTCGTTTTTCCTTGGCGGGCAAGGAAACGCTCCGGACGCCCGGCATCGTCCCCTCCCCACCGACGCTAGCGAGGAAGGATTCGCGGGGACAAGGAGCTTCACTCGCGCTGGCCGGGCGTTGCCCGTCTGGCCCAGCGACACCCGTGCGCGGGGTGGCCTGACGCTTTCCCCGGCGCCCCGTTCGAGATCGGGGACAACTCGTTGGGATGACGTGGTGCGACGGTGGGTCGTCACCGCGGGTTCAGGGGAGGGGCGCGCGGCTCTCGTCGAGGCCGGCGAGCAGATCACCATACTCTTCGACGCGGTCCAGGACCTCGTCGGCGGTGAACGTCAGGTGGTTCACGTGGCGGCAGGCGCGGACCTCGTCCCACGTGACCGGCGTCGACACGGTCGGGTGGTCACGGCCGCGCAGGGAGTACGGCGCGACCGTGGTCTTGGCCGGGTTGTTCTGGCTCCAGTCGATGAAGACCCGCCCGCCGCGCTGCGCCTTGGCCATCACCGCGGTCACCGAATCGGGCGTCTCCCGGGCGAGCTGCTGCGCGAGCCGCTTGGCGTAGGCCGACGGCGCCGACGCGTCCTCGGTCCGGATGCCGCAGTACAGCTGCATTCCCTTCGACCCGGAGGTCTTCGCGTACGGCGTCAGCCCGTCGGCGGTCAGGACGTCGTGGAGGCGTTCGGCGACGCGGGCGCAGTCGACGACCGAGGTCCCCGGTCCGGGATCCAGGTCGAACACCAGGCGGTCGGGTGGTTGCCTGGTCTCCGCCTTGACGGTCCACTGTGGAACGTGGAGCTCGAGCGCCGCCATGTTCGCCGACCAGACCAGCGCCGGGAGGTCGTCGAGGAGCGGGTAGTCGATGGTGTCGCCGCTGCCGCGGGAACCCGTGCTGGGCAGCCGGACCGTGCGCAGCCACGACGGCGCGCCGTGGGCGACGTTCTTCTCGAACCACTTCTCGCCGTCGACCCCGTCGGGGTAGCGGATGAACGTCACCGGCCGGCCGGCGAGGTGTGGCAGCAGGATCGGCGCGATCCGCGAGTAGTAGTTGATCACCTCGCCCTTGGTGAACCCGTCCGCCGGGTACAGCACTTTGTCCAGATTGGACAGAGTGAGCTGCCGGTTCCCGGCCCGCACGGTGATCTTCCGGCCGACCGGCTCGGGAGGCGGCGGTGCGGCCGGCTCCGGTGTGCCGGCGCGGGGAGCGACGACGTCGTCGGGTTTCTTGTCCGCCCGCAGGCCGCGCCACGCGGTGTGCCGGACGCGTCCGGCCCGGGTGAACTGGCGGTAGACGATCTCGCCGACGAGCCGCGGCTCGACCCAGCGGGCGCGGACGGTGTCCTCGCGCGGCGGCGTGGTCGCGAACGGGTGGGTGCGGCGTTCGAGCGGCTGGAGCTGCGCCACCAGGTCGGCGCGGGCGGCCTGGCTGAAGCCGGTGCCGACGTCGCCGATGTAGACGAGGGCGCCGGTGGCGGGGTCGTGCGCGCCGAGCAGGAGGCCGCCGAGGGTGCCGGTGAAGCTGCGCTGCCCGGGGCGCCAGCCGCAGACGATGACCTCCTGGGTGCGGATCAGCGGGTGCTTGAGCCAGGAGTCCGGCCGTTGCCCGGGCAGGTAGGCGGAGCTGCGCAGCTTCGCGACGACGCCTTCGTAGCCCGCGGCCGCGGCGTGGGCCAGGAAGTCCGCCGGCGTGCGGCGGTCGGCGGCGAGCTCGTCGAAGGTGACGGCGCGGACCACCGAAACGCGGTAGGGATCCGGCATCGGCAGGCCGGCCAGCAGGCGGCGGCGTTCGTCGTACGGCTCCTTCAGCAGGTCGCGCTCGCCCAGCCGCAGCAGGTCGAAGGCGAGGAACCGGACCGGGATGTCGTCGAAGGGCATGCCCTTGGGCGCGCTCTGGTGGCGGACCCAGCGGCCGCGGCGTTCCTGCATGCGCTCGAAGTCGATCCGGCCGTCGTCGCCGTAGACGACGACCTCGCCGTCGAGGTGGGCGGCCTGCCCGTCGAGGTCGAGGACTCCGGCCAGGTCGGCGAACTCGGCGGTGAAGTCGATGTTGTTGCGGCTGGTGAGGACGGTGGTGCCGTCCGGGGCGATCCGCATGGCGGCGCGGTAGCCGTCCAGTTTGTACTCGTAGGCCCACTCGGCGCCGCTGCGCAGCCGGCCGCCGTCGGCCTTGGCCAGCATCGGCTCGATCCACGCCGGAACGCGCGACGCGTCGTGAGCAGCCATGCCGGACCTCCGTCTGTGCTTCCTCGAAGGTAACCCGTTCGGCCTAGTTCCGCTGGGTCTTCGCAGGTGAAAGCTGTTTGAACGCCTGTTCCCAGTCACCCGCGAGCGGCGCGCCCGGTGCGGTCGCCCAACAGGCCGCGAGCAGGTCGTAGCCGAGGTGGACGAGCTTCGCGTGCGCGGGCCAGTGCCGCCGCGTCCAGGCGGGATCGTTGTGGGCCGAGTCGACCGCGGCCCGGGTCGTGCCTTCCAGCTCGAACTGCAGGTCACGCCGGTGAACGGGGGCCGCCGGGCCGTGCGCGAGCAGGGTCCGGGCCGCGGCGCGGACGCGGGCTTCGGTCCAATGGAACGTCCCGCGGTGCGCGTTGGGGGCGAGCAGGTACTGCGACAGCACCGCGAGCGCGACGCCGATCAGGGTCTCCTCCAGGCGGTCGCGAATCACCGGGCCGACCGCGCCGGTCACCGCGGCGCCGCCGGCCAGCAGCGCCACCGGCGTGATGAACACGACGGCCACCGCGTAGTTGCGCGGGACGAACAGCTCGATGCAGAACTGGAGCCCGGCGATCGCGGCGACCAGGGCGAGGCCGGTGGGTTCGAGCACGGACAGCCCGGCGAACACGCCGAGGCCGACGGCGGTCCCGGCGAAGCGCTGCAGGCCGCGCACGTTCGCGCGGACGCGGTCGGTGCCCTGCTGCAGGACGACCAGCGCACTGAGGACCGCCCAGTGCGGGCGCGTCAGCCCGAGGGAGGCGCTGAGGCTCCCGGCGAGCGCACAGGTGGCGCCCACTCGCAGCGCCGTCACCGTGGCGTGGGAGCGCAGCGACGCCGACCGCCGCAGCCGGTAGCCGACGCTGGGGCGGGGAAGGGGCAGCACGCCGGTTTCGCCGCCGGTCGGGTCCGCGAACCGCCGGTGGGCGGCGATGAGCGTCTTCGCCAGGTCGGAGTCCGGGCCTTGGCGGGCGTCGTGGACCGCGTTCCAGGCCGCGGAGATCGCCGAGCCGGCGGCGTGGCGGGCTTCCACGCCGGCGTCTTCGGTCACCGCGTCGACCGCCTTGACCGCCTTCTGCACGGCGATGCGTTCCGGCTTGCTCCGGCCGGCCATGGACACGATGACGGAGGACGCGCAGCCGAGCGCGGTGCAGCCGAGCAGGGCCACGGGATCGGCGCCGGCTTCGGTCGCCACCAGCGCGCCGCCGCAGACGAGCGCGAAGAACAGCGCGCCGGGCGGCCCCAAGCGCAGAGCATCGACGGTGTAGACGGCGAGAACGGCGACCGCGGTGACCACGACGATGATGGCCGCCGGGGACTTGATGCCGCCGACGGCCGTGCCGAGTCCCGCCGCGAGCACGAGCATGGCGGAGGCGGTGAGGACGACCCGGGTCCGGACGCGGTAGGGGCGGCCTTCGCCGTAGAGGACGGCAAAGGCGCCGAAGGTGACGAAGAGAGCGACGTCGGCGTGTCCGGCGAGGACGGTGCCGGCGCCGGGAATCGCGACCGCGGCCGCGGCCCGGAGTCCGGCACTCCACCGGCGTCCGGCGGCGGGCAGAGCGAAGAGCAGAGCCCGTGGCCGGACGGTGCGGGGGAGCGGGTCTTCGGGCGGCACGGCTTCATTCCAACACGGGCGGGGGTTGCGGCCAGGGTGGGGAAGTGCGGGAGTGAGTTCGGTCGCCTCGGGACGGAGAGGCAAGGGCCGCCCTCCCAGGCCGTGTCGCTTCCGTCGGCTCAGGCGGGGAAGAAGTCCTCGACCGCGCGCCGGAGGGTGGCCCGCACCGTCTTCGCGTCGTCCAGTTCTCCGCCGTGGAGGGCGCCGTCGCGGAGGAGGACCAGGACGCGGGCCGCGTGGTCGGGCTCCGGGTGGCCCAGTGCCGCCGCCTCGTCGCGGAGGACTCCGAAGAACCACTGGCGGTGGTCGTCGATCACCCGGCGGACCCGGGACTCGGCGTCGGGGTATTCCGCCGCCGCGTTGAGGAACTGGCAGCCGCGGAAATCCTCGCCGCACGTCGCTTCGCCCACCACCGCCAGCGCCGAGGCCAGCGCTTCGCGAGGCGGCTTGCCCGCGCGGGCCTCGTCGACCGCCGCGCGGATCTGCCGGCTCGTCTCCGCGAGGTACGCCGCCACCAGGTCGTCCTTCGTGGGGTAGTGCCGGTAGAACGTCGCCCGCGTCACCGCCGCCTCGCTGACCAGGCGCTCGACGCCGACCGCGTGGATGCCCTCGGCGTAGAAGAGCCGGGACGCGGTGGCCAGCAACCGGTCCTTCGGGTGCACCTCGGCAGACCTCATCTCGCGAGCATAGAGAAAGACTGGTCGTTCTGCCAGATCGGCTACGTCACATTGCCACGGCGGTCCCGAGCGGCCAGAGTATGCAGACAGAAAGACCAGTCGTTCTCTCTGAGGAGCCAGCCATGAGCAAGCCCACCATCGTCCTGGTCCACGGCGCTTTCGCCGACTCGTCGAGCTGGACCGGCGTCGTCGCGAAGCTGCGGGAGCAGGGCTTCCCGGTCGTCGCGGTGGCCAACCCGCTGCGCGGCGTGGAGTCCGACGCGGCCTACGTCGCGGACGTCGTCAAGAACGTCGAAGGCCCGGTCGTCCTCGCCGGCCACTCCTACGGCGGTGCGCTGATCACCCGCGCGGCCACCGAGACGCCGAACGTCCGCGCCCTGGTCTACATCGCCGCGTTCCAGCCCGACGCGGGCGAGAGCGTCTTCGAGCTGTCCGGCCGTTACCCGGGCGCCAAGCTCGGCCCGGACACCACGAACGTCCTGGTCCACGGCGACGCGCCGGAGCTGTCGATCAAGCCGGAGGACTTCGCCGAGGTCTTCGCGGCCGACGTCCCGGCGGAGACCGCCGCGATCCTGGCGGTCACCCAGCGGCCGGTCGCGCAGCAGGCACTGGCGGCGCCGTTCGAGGGCACGCCCGCGTGGACGAAGCTCCCGTCGTGGACGCTGATCGCCAACCAGGACAACGCGATCCCGGCGGCGGCGCAGGAGTTCATGGCCGAGCGCGCGTCCTCGACGGTCCGCCGGATCGACGCGTCGCACGCGGTCGCGGTCTCCCAGCCGGCCACGGTGGCCGAGGTGATCACGGCGGCGGCCGACGCCACGGAGTGAGTCCGGCCGCCGTGCGGACCGGGGCGGTCCCGGTCCGCACGGCGAAGCCGCGGCAGGCGCCCGCGTGCGTCAGGCTGCTTCGATCCCGTGCGATTCCAGTTCGGCCCGCAGGTCAGGGCCCAGGAACTCGGCATTCACCACCCGGCGCAGACGGGGAACCAGAGCCAGGTCCGCCAGCGACGTGATGTCGAACAGGTCGTCCTCGCCATCCCACACCGGGGCGCACTCGTGGTACACCTGCAGCCCGCCGTCGAGGACCAGCTCGTCGACCGTCGCGAGCAGCTCCGGGCTGATCTCCAGCGCCTCGAAGTACGCACGGGCCTCGGGCTGCACCTGGTAGGCGAGCCCGCGGTCGTACACGTACTGCCAGGCATCGCCCGGAACCAGGTCGGCGAAGCGGAACGCCGGCGTCAGCACCTGGTCTTCGTACATCAGCTTTTCGACGACGACCAGCTTGAAGTTGAAGTCTCGGAACACCCCGGCAACCTAGCCGACCGGCGGGAGGCCGGCGCGGGCTTCCCCGTACTCCCGCACGATCCCGGCCACGATCTCGGCCGCCGGGAGCACGGCGTCGATCAAGCCCGCCGACTGGCCCGCCTCGAGCTTGCCCTCCGCGACGTCACCGTGGAGGGCGGCGTCCTTCAACGAAGACGCCTGGAAAGTCTTGCGCCGCAACGGCTCTTCCGCGCCGGACGTCTCCAGGGACAGCATCCGGGCGGTGAAGTCGTTGTCCAGGGCCCGGATGACGCCCAGGCCCTGGCCGACCGTCCGCGTGCCGTCGACACCGGCCGCGAGCACCGCCTCCTTGTACGCCGGGTGCACCGAAGCCTCCGTGCTGGCCAGGAACCGCGTGCCGAACTGGGCGGCGCCCGCGCCCAGGGCCAGCATCGCCGCCAACCCGAAGCCGTCGGCGATGCCGCCTGAAGCGATCAGCGGCACGGAAACCGCCCGGGCCACCGCCCGCACCAAAACCGAAGTCGCGACCATCGCGGGCGGGGGGTGCCCGCCCGCCTCGGCGCCGACCACCACCAGCCCGTCCACGCCGGCGGCCGCCGCCTTCACCGCATGGTCCACTCCGGCCACGACGTGCAGGCAGCGCGTCCCGATGTCGTGGAACCGGGCCAGGTACCGCCGCGGCCCGCCCTGCGAAGCGATCAGGACCGGCGGCCGGTGGCGCAGCACCAGGTCGATCACTTCGTCGACGCCGGCGCGGTACAGCGGGAGGTTCACCGCCCACGGCTTGTCCGTGCCCGCCGCCATTTCCTCCAGCACGCGGTCCAAATCGGGCAGCCGCATCGGGCCCGCCGCCACCACACCGAGGCCGCCCGCGTTCGACACGGCCAGGGGCAACGCCGAACTCGACGACGCCCACGACATCCCGGCCTGCACGATCGGCAGGTCGATCCTCAGCAACCGGGTCACCGCGGTGGAAATCACGCCTCCTCCAGCAGGGAACGCGCGTGCGCGGCCAGCCGGTTCTTCTGCACCTTCGAGCTCGCCGTCATCCCGATGCCCTCGAAACCGTCGACGATCCGCAGGTGCCGCGGCACCTTGAACCCCGCCATCCGCGTTCGCACCCAGCCCAGCAGTTCGGCCTCGGTGATCTCGGGCGACGTCAGCACGACGAACGCGAACGGCACCTCCACCAGCCGCCGGTCCGGGACGCCGACCACCGCCGCCTGCCGGACCAGCGGGTGCCGGTGCAGGGTGTCCTCGATGTCCGCGGGCGCCACGTTCTCGCCGCCGACGCGGATGATGTCCTTCGTCCGGCCGGTGAAGTGGAACCGCCCGGACTCGTCGAGCAGACCGACGTCGCCGGTGGACAGCCAGCCGTCCGCGTCGATCGTCTCGGCCGTCTTCACCGGGTCGTCGAGGTAGCCCGCCATCACGTTCCAGCCGCGCACCAGCACCGCGCCCGGTTCGCCCGGACCGCAGTCGCGGTCGGCGTCGAACGCGCGGATCCGTACCTCGACCCCCGGCTGCACGGCCATCGCCCCGGAAGCACGGACTTCCGGAGGCTCCCACCACGCCGACTGCGCGACGTTCGGCGACGCCTCGGAAAGCCCATATCCCGCAACGCATTCGTGCGCGCCCAGCTCGTCGATGACCCGCCGGATCACGGTCGGCGACGCCGCCACCCACGCGCCGCGCAGCGACAACCGGCGCTGCGCGCGCGAGGGGTGGTTGAGCAGCAGCAGTGCGATGGTGTCGTTGCCGGAGAAGTGCGTGCAACGCTCGGTTTCCAGCAGCCGCAACGCTTCTTCCGGCTCGAACTTCGGCATCGTCACCAGCGTCGTCGCGTGCTGGGCCGACGCGAGCACCGACAGCGTGCTGCCGGCGACGTGGAAGAACGGCCGCGCCGAGTGGAACCGGTCGCCGGGGCGCAGGCCCATCCGCGCGCCGGAGAAGAACGCGTCCGCGCACATGCTGCGGTGGGTGAGCAGGACGCCCTTCGGCCGCGACGTCGTCCCGGAGGTGTACTGCACGAGCAGGAGGTCGTCCGGAGAACCGGCCGGCGCGGGAGCCTCCGAAGGAAAAGAAAGGAACTCGTCCCACGAAGTGGCGAAAGCAGGAACGTCGTCGCCGAGCACCACGACCTTTTCCAAGAAAGGAAGCGACTCGACGCCGATCTCCCGCAGCATGCCGGCGAAGTCCACGTTGAGCACCCGGGAAGCGACGAACAGCGTGCGCACCCGCGCGTGTTCGAGCGTGTACCGGACCTCGTCGGCGGTGAACCGCGTGTTGACCGGCACGGCGACCGCGCCCGCCGCGCCGATCGCGTGGAACAGCGCCACCCAGTCCGGGCCGTTGCCGAGGCAGAGGCCGACGCGGTCGCCGCAGCCGATCCCGGCGGCGGCCAGCCCGGCCCGGATCCGGGTGACCCGGGCGGCCAGCTCGCCGTAGGTGATCCGCTCCGAAGCCGTGACGACGGCTTCGACGTCCGGTGCGAGCAGGGCCGCGCGGGCGAGGACCTCGTGGGTGGTGAGCGGGCAGGCAGTGCGCAGGTCGGTCATCGCGGTTCTCCGTTCCCGGCGGTGAAGCGGGCGACGCCGTCGCGCCAGCCGCCGTCGGCGAGGCACTGTTCGATGGCCGCCATTTCAATCCGGATCCCGCGGTCGAGGTCGGTTTCCGAGCCGAGGTCGACCGCTCGCTTGGTGAGCGAGATGGCCAGCGGCGGTGCCTTCGCGATGCTCGCGGCCGTCTCGTCCCCGGCCGCGCGCAACTCGTCAGCCGGGACGACACGGGTGACGACGCCGAGGTCGGCGGCCTCTTCGGCGTCGAGCGCGCGGTTGGTGAACAGCAGCTCCTTGGCCCGGCGCTTGCCGATGGCGCGCTGCAGGCGCTGGGTCGCGCCGACGGTACCCCAGTGTGGCTCCGGGAACCGGAAGACGGTTCCCGAAGCGGCCAGCGCGAAGTCGGCGGCGAGGGTGATTTCGCCGCCTGAGCCGACGACCGCGCCCTGCACGAGAGCCACGACCGGCACCCGGCACTGTTCGATCGCGGCGTACGCGGCGAAGGAGGCGACGCGGCGGCGTCGGACCCAGGCGGCGTCCTTGCCGGTGCGTTCCTTGAGGTCGGCGCCCGCGCAGAACACCGGCCCGCGCCCGCTCAGCAGCACCACCCGGACGTCGTCGTCCAGCGACTCGAACGCCTCCCTCAGCTGGTGGCACATCGGCAGGTCGAGGGCGTTGCGGGCCTCGGCCCGGGCCAGCTCGACCCTGGCGATGCCGTCTTCGGAGGAGACGCACACGCGTTCGGTCATCCGATCACCCCGTCGGTCCGCAGGTCCTCGATTTCGGCGGGAGCGAGCCCCAGCTCCGCCAGGACGTCGTCGGTGTCGGCGCCGAGCAGCGGGGGCACGCCCGGTACCGGAGCCTCTCCCGCAGTCTCGCGCAACGGCGTCCGCAGCGCCGGGAACGTCCCCTCCGACGGGTGGATGAACTCGCCGACGACCCCGCGCGCGACGGCGTGCGGATCGGCGAGGGCCTCCCGGACCGAGCGGACCGCGCCGGCCGGGACGTCGGCCGCGCGCAGCTCCTTCACGAGCGGGTCCCGGTCGTGCCGCGCGATGGCGCCGCGCAGGGCCTTCATCACGCGGGCGCGCTGCTCGACGCGGCCGGCGTTGCCGCGCAGCGCGGGATCCGTGGCGAGGTCGTCGAGGCCGAGGACCGTGCACAGCGGACCCCAGTGCTGGTCGCTGCCGCTGATGTGCAGCCATTCGCCGTCACCGGCCTGGAACGCGGCCGACGGCACGCGGCCGGGGTGCTCGGTGCCGGTCCGCACCGGGTCCTCGCCGAGCGCGAAGAGCCGGGCGGCGTTGAGGGCGTGCAGGCTCAGCTGGACGTCCATCATGGACACGTCCAGGTGGCGGCCCCGCCCCGACGCCGTGCGCCCGGCCAGCCCGGACAGCACCGCGATGACCACCCAGAGCCCGGACGTCAGGTCCGCCACCGGGATCCCGGCCTTCGACGGCGGCCCGGCCGGCTCGCCGGTCATCGCCATCACGCCGGACAGCGCCTGGAAGACCGTGTCGTAGCCCTTGCGGTCACGGTCCGGGCCGGTCTGCCCGAACCCGGTGGCCGAGACGTAGACCAGCCCGGGGTTCGCGGCGGAGAGGTCCGCGTACCCGAGGCCGAGGCGGTCCATCGCGCCGGGCAGGAAGTTCTCGACGACGACGTCGGCGCGCGAAGCCAGCTTTCGCGCGACTTCTTGGCCGCGAGGGTTCTTGAGGTCGAGGGTCACGGACTTCTTGCCGCGGTTGAACGCGAAGAAATACGCGCTTTCGCCGTGGGGGAGCCGAGGTTCGAAGCCGCGGGTCTCGTCGCCGGACCCCGGCCGCTCGACCTTGATCACGGTGGCGCCCAGCTCGGCGAGGACCTGGGTCGCCAGGGGAGCGGCGAGGACGCGGGAGAAGTCCAGCACGGTGATGCCGGAAAGCGGGCCGGTCATGCGCGGAACCCCCGCATCAGCGCGTTGACGTCCTGGCCGGCGCGCATCGCGGCGTCGGTCGGCAGGTCGGCGACGCGGTAAAGCAGGTCCTTCGCGGCGGCGATGGCCCGCGGCTCGACCTCGGCCCACTGCTCGGCGATCTCCAGCGCGGCGGGCAGTACCTCGTCCGGTGCGACGACGCGGTTGACCAGGCCGTGCTCGAAGGCTTCGGCCGCGGTGAGCAGGCGGCCGGTGCTGACCAGCTCGAACGCGAGCTTGCGGCCCAGGTGCTGGACGAGCCCGGTCATCACCAGCGCCGGGACGATCGAGTGCTTGAGCTCGGGGTAGCCGAACTTCAGGTCGGTGCCGGCGACGACCATGTCCGCGCCGATCGCCAGTCCCGCGCCGCCGCCGACCGCGGCCCCGCGCACGGCCGCCACGACCGGGACGCGCAGTTCTCGTGCCTGGACCTGCAGCTTCGCGGTGAGCGCGGCGCGCTCGAGGACGGCGTCGGCGTGCTCGGGCGTCAGGGACGAGAACTCGCCGAGGTCGGCTCCGGCGCAGAAGCCGCGGCCGGCGCCGGTGAGCACGACCGCGCGGACGTCCCGGTCGGCGTCGGCGGCGGTGAACGCTTCGCTGAGCGAGCGGGTCAGCGCCGTGTCGAGGGCGTTGAGCTTCTCGGGCCGGTTCAGGGTCAGGACGCGGACGGGTCCGTGGTCCTCGACGATGACGGTCACGGGTTCTCCTGGTTCGGGGTCGGGGTGAAGCCGGCGCGGGCCACCATGCTGTGCAGGGGACGGCCGAGCGCGGCTTCGCAGGCGGCTGACACCTTGGCCAGCAGGTCGAGGTCGAGGCCGGTGTCGACGCCCATCGCGTCGAAGAGGCTGACGAGGTCCTCGGTGCAGACGTTGCCGGTGAGCCCGGCGCCGTAGCGGATCGTCGACGGGTGACCGCCGACGCCGCCCATGGCGGTGTCGAAGTTCCGGCAGCCGGCCTCGAGGGCCGCGACGGCGTTGGCGATGCCGGTGCCGCGGGTGTTGTGGAAGTGCGCGACCACGGGCGGCCCGGCGTTCAGCCGGGCGAACAACGCGCGGACGGACGCCGGGGTCGCGACGCCGGTCGTGTCGCCCAGGGTGACCAGGTCGGCGCCGAGGTCGGCGAAGCGGGCGACGTCCTCGGCGACGCGGCCGGGATCGACGGCGCCCTCGAACGGGCAGCCGAACGCCACCGAGACCACGCCGACCAGCTTGAACCGGCCCCCGGCCAGCTCGACCATCTCTTCGACCCGCTCCCACTGCCCGGCTCTGGACGTGCGGAGGTTGCGCTCGGTGTGGCTTTCGCTGGCCGAGACCAGCAGGCTCAGCTCCTCGGCGCCGTGGCCGGCGTCGAGGTCGTCGAGGGCGCGCCGCACCGCGCGCGGGTTCGGGCAGGTCGCCTTGAACGCGACGCCGGGGCGACGCCGGATCTTCGTCAGGACGTCGGAAGCGTCCGCGAAGCCGGGAACGCGTGAAGGGTGGCTGTAGCTGGTCGCCTCGATGCGCCGGAACCCCGCGTCCGCGAAGGAGTCCAGCAGCGCGACCTTCGTCTCGGTCGGCACGAACTCCGGCTCGTGCTGCAGCCCGTCGCGGGCGAAGCACTCGCAGATCGTGACGGCGTCGGGCATCGGGCCACCTCCTGTTCGGTGGCTCCAGAACTACGCGGCTCTGTTGATAAAGTCAACAGTCGACGTCGGAGGCGTGGGCGCGCTCACGATCCTCGACGGCCAGGGCCAGGTCGGCCAGCTTGTCCAGCGCGCCGCTCAGGGTCGCCGCCTCTTCGGGGGTCAGCGCGGCGAGGAACTCGGCGTCGCGCTCGTTCGCCGCGGCGATCAGGCCCCGGTAGACGCGCGTGCCCTCGGCGGTGAGGGCGAGCTGGGACGTGCGGCCCGAGCCAGCCGTCCGGTCGACCAGTCCGCGTTCGGTCAGGCGGCTGACCACCCGGCTCATCTGCGCTTTGTCCAGCCCGGCCCGGCGGGCGAGGCGGTTGAGGGTCAGGGTGGGGTCGGCGGCGATGAGCGAGATCGCCCGCCATTCGCCGAGGCTGACGTCGAACTCCCGCCGGTAGCGCAGCGCGGCGCTGCGCGACATCGCCGACGACGTGCGGGAGAGCCGGTAGGAGAGGAGTCCGGAGATGGGCACCAGGTCTCGGCCGTCCGCGCGTTCCGCCATGGCGGTCATCGTAGCCGTTGCCGATCCGGTGTTGACAAACACAACACCTGATGCCGAGACTGGCGCCGCACGCCCCGCCGGACGAAGGAGTCGAGTAGCCGTGGCCGAACACCCCGCCGTCACCGGACGGCCACCCGCAGTCGGCGACGCCGGCCGCGCGTCCACCTACCGGACCATCGCCCTGCGGGTCATGCCGCTGCTCGTGGTCTGTTACGTCGTCAGCTTCATCGACCGGACGAACATCGGCATCGCGCAGCAGGGCCTCAAGCGCGACCTCGGCTTCGGCTCGGCGGTCTACGGGCTCGGCGTCACGCTGTTCTTCGTCGGGTTCATCCTCTTCGAGGTCCCCAGCAACGCCCTGCTGGCGAAGATCGGCGCCCGCAAGACGCTGGTCCGCATCATGGCGACCTGGGGCGTCGTCACGATCGTGACGTTGTTCGTGCGCGACGAAACCACCTTCTACATCGCCCGGTTCCTGCTGGGCGTCGCCGAAGCAGGTTTCTTCCCCGGAGCGCTTTACCTGCTGTCGCGGTGGTTCCCGTCCGCCCGCCGGACGCGGATGACCGCCGTGTTCTTCATCGGCGTCCCGGTGTCGGGCGTGCTCGGCTCGCTGGTGTCCGGCTGGATCATGCACGCGCTCGGCGGCGTCGCCGGCCTGGCCGACTGGCAGTGGCTGTTCCTCATCGAAGGGATCCCGCCGATCCTGCTCGCCGTGCTGGTGGCGTTCTTCCTCGTGGACGAGCCGGAGCAGGCGAAGTGGCTGACGCCGGCGCAGAAGGCTCTGGTCCGGGCCGACCTGGAGGCCGAGCGGCTCTCGAAGGAGGAGCCCGTCGCCCAGCACGGCGGCATGCTTTCGGCGCTGCGCGATCCGAAGGTCTGGATCCTCGGCCTGTGCGCGTGCGGGGCCTACACGCTGGCCAACGCCGTTTCGTACTGGACGCCGCGGATCATCGCCGAGGCCGGCGTCGGCGACGTGCTGAACCTCGGGTTCTTCTCGGCGATCCCGCCGCTGCTCGGCATCGCCGTGATGCTGGTGGTCGGCCGCCACTCCGACCGGACGCTGGAGCGCCGCTGGCACGCGGCCGTGAGCTGGCTGGTGGCGGCCGCGGCGATGCTGGCGCTGGCGTTCTCCGGCGGCAGCGTCCTGGTGGTGGTCATCCTGCTCGCCGTGATGGCGGCGGCGCACTATTCGGGCCTGACGGTGTTCTATTCGATCCCGTCGATCTACCTGAGCGAGCGCGCCGCGGCGACGGGGATCGCGGTGGTGACGTCGATGGGCTCGTTCGCGGCGGCGGCGTCACCGTCGTTGCTGGGGTTCATCCAGGCGTCGACCGGCAGCCTGTCGCTGGGGCTGGTGATCAGCGCGGGGATCGTGCTGGTGGCGGTGGCCGTGCTGCTGGTGGGGGTGAAAGCCGGGGACCTCAAGGAGAAACATCACTGAGCGAGCCGGCGGTCGGAGGACGGGATTCGAGCCACAGCTGCTCGAACTGCCCGACGCAGCAGCGCACGCCACGCCAGAACGCCGTCGAAGTACGCTGCCGCGGCCCGGCTGGTCTCTTCGTCGGTGAACCCCACGAAGTACGCGGGCGGCCGGTGCCGGGTTCGGGGTCGTCGCTCCGGAGTCGATCTCGCGATCCGCCTCCGTCCAGCGCCGCATCCAGGCGCGTACGTCGCCGTCGCAGGCGAGGCGCTCCCACGAAGGAAACCGGGCGGAGAACCGTTGTCATCCGGTCACTTCGCGATGTCGCCCGGATTCCCGCTCGGCGCCCGGATTCGTGGCTGTACCTCGAAGCCGAAGCCCCACCCGGGGCGCGCGGAGGAAAGGTCGCGAACCATGAGTGAGCACGGAGGAGCTCCCGGCCGCCACGGCCTGTGGGCTGCCGTCGGGGGCCGCCGTCAGCGCCGCAGGGTGGTTTCTTCGTCCAAACGCGACAGCTTGTCCGGGTTGCGCACCGCGTACAGACCCGTGACGAGGCCGTCGTCGATGCGCAGCGCCAGGACCGTGTCGACCTCGCCGTCGCGCCGGAGGACCAGCGCCGGGTGGCCGTTGACCTGGGCCGCCGTCAGCGATCCGCGCGCGAAGTTGGCGAGGCCGGCGGTGAGCAGGCGGGCCACCGCCGGGGAGCCGACCACCGGTTCCAGGAGGGCCTGGACTACTCCGCCGCCGTCGCCGAGGAACACCACGTCCGGGGCGAGGATGTCCAGCAGGTGCTGCAGATCGCCCGTCTCGACCGCGCGCTGGAACGCCGCCAGCGCGTCGCGGGACGTCGTGGGGGAGACGGCGCCGCGCGGCCGGCGGGCGGCCACGTGGGACCGCGCGCGGTGGGCGATCTGGCGGACCGCGGCCGGGGTCTTGCCGACGGCTTCGGCGATCTCGTCGTAGCCCAGGTCGAACACCTCGCGCAGCACGAACACCGCGCGCTCGGCCGGCGTCAGCGTCTCCAGCACCAGCAGCATCGCCATCGACACGCTGTCGGCCAGCTCGACGTCCTCGGCGACGTCGGGCGCGGTCAGCAGCGGCTCGGGCAGCCACGAGCCGACGTAGGACTCCCGGCGCCGGGCACGCGTCCGCAGCCGCATCAGCGCCAGGCGCGTGGTGATCCGGACCAGGTACGCGCGCTCGTCGCGCACCGCGGCCCGGTCCACACCCACCCAGCGCAGCCAGGTCTCCTGCAGGACGTCCTCGGCGTCGGCGGCCGAGCCGAGCATCTGGTAGGCGACGGTGAACAGCAGGTTCCGGTGGGCGAGGAACGCCTCGGTGGCGGGGTCGGCCATGGTGGCTCCTCTTGCGGTCTCGCGGAGTTTCCCACCAGATGCCGGCCGCGGCCGCCGTGTGACCGTGACCGTCGTCACTGTCACGGGCCGGGGGTGGGCCGGCATCTCGTGGTCGTCCGTGCCACGAACCCGGAAGAGGAACCATGGAACCCCGTTTCAGCCTGACCGGCACCGAAGTCGGCGCCAAGTTCGCCAAGCGGTTCGGCACCGCGAGCCTGGCCGTCATCCAGTCGCCGCTGCCGAAGGTCACCCAGGAGCTGGTGTCGCTGCGCGTCAGCCAGATCAACGGCTGCGGCTGGTGCGTCGACATCCACAGCAAGGAGCTCGCCGCGGCCGGGGAGCCCGCGGTGCGGGTCAACCTGGTCGCCGCCTGGCGCGAGGCCACGGTGTTCAGCGAGGCCGAGCGGGCCGCGCTGGCGCTCGCCGAAGAAGGCACGCGGATCGCCGACGCCCACCCCGGCGTCTCCGACGACACCTGGGACCGCGTGCGCGAGCACTACGACGAAGAACTGACCGCCGCGCTGGTCGCGCTCGTGGCCCAGATGAACTCGGCCAACCGGCTCGCGGTGATCCTGCACCAGAAGGGTGGCTCCTACGAGCCGGGCATGTTCGGCTGACCGCCCCCGGCCCGGGAGCGCGCGCTCCCGGGCCGGTTCGTGCTTCGCTGAGGGCATGACGAAGGCGGAGCGGTGGAACCGGTACTGGGACCGCAAGTCGGCGACCTACGACGCCGAGATGGGCGTCTGGGACCGCCGCCTCTTCGGCGACTCGCGGGAGTGGGCCTGCGGGCAGGCCATCGGCGAGGTGCTGGAAGTCGCCGTCGGGACCGGGCTCAACCTGGCCTGCTACCCCGCGGAGGTGACGCTCACCGGGCTCGACCTGAGTTCCGGGATGCTCGAGCTCGCGCGGTCCCGGGCCCGCGACCTCGGCCGCGCGGTGACCTTGCGGCAGGGCAGCGCGCACGAGCTGCCGTTCGCCGAAGCGTCGTTCGACACGGTGGTGTGCACGTTCGGGCTGTGCGCGATCCCGGACCCCGCGGCGGCCGTGCGCGAGATGCGCCGCGTCCTGCGTCCCGGCGGGCGGCTGATCCTGGTCGACCACGTGGCGTCGTCGTCGGGGGTGGTGCGGGCGATGCAGTGGCTGGTGGAGCTGGCCAGCGTCCCGCTGGCGGGCGAGCACTTCCGGCGTCGCCCGCTGAAGCTGGTGGAGGCACTCGGGCTGCCGGTCGAGCGGCGCGAGCGGTTCAAGCTGGGGCTGGTCGAGCGGCTGGTGGCCCGCAAGGTCAGCTGACCAGCTTGGCCAGCGGGCTCTGCTCGAGGTCGGCGAGCAGCGCCGCGACGTCGTCATAGGTCGCGATGGCGCCTGCCTCTTCCAGTTCCGCCGCGCTGACCCCGCCCGACAGCACGCCGATCGTGCGCACGCCGGCCTTCGTGGCGGCTCGCACGTCCCAGACGGCGTCGCCGACGAAGATCGTGTCCTCCGGCGCCGTGCCGGCCTTCTCCAGCGCCACGAGCACCGGTTCCGGGTCGGGCTTCGTCTCTTCGACGTCGGCGCCGGCGACGATGTCCCGCACCACGTCGTCCACGCCGAGGACGCGACGCAGCTCGTCCAGCTCGTCGGGGGCCGCCGACGTCGCCAGCACGACCCGCACGTCTTTCGCGGCCAGCGCCCGGATCAGGTCCTGGGCGTGGTCGAACGGCCGCAGCAGCTCGGCCGTCTCCAGGTAGAACCGGCTGTGCAGCTCCTTGACCTCGTCCCCGACGCGCTCGGCGTCGGCGTCACCCAGCAGGGTGCTCAGCAGCTTCCCGGAGCCCTTGCCGATCGCGCGGTGCACGCGCCACGAGTCGACGGGGCGGTCGAGCTGGTGGAACGCCCGTCGCCAGGCGTGGACGTGGAGGTAGTTGGAGTCGACGAGCGTGCCGTCGACGTCGAACAGGACCGCGGTGGCGATGGTGGGCTCCTCGGGTTTCGGCGCGCTCGGCGCGGGTATCGCCGTGGCGAGTACCCGAGCCGGAAGGGAAGTACACATGTCGACGCCGGACGACCGCGACGCCACCACCGAACTGGACCGCGAGCTCGGCGGCACCGGTGACCTCGACCCGGACGAGCAGCGCGAAGCGGCCGAGCGCGAAGCGACCGAAGACCGTTGACCGGCCTGGTGACGGCGGGTTTCCGCGGGCTGGCCGCCCTGCGCCGAGCCCGGGCCTTCCACCCCGCCGGGCTGGTGCGGCGCGGCGAGCTCCGGCCGCTCGCGGACGACCTGCCGTGGCCGTCCCGGCCCACGGCGGTCATCGCACGGCTGTCGAAGGGCGCGGGCACGCCGGGACGGCTGCCGGACGCGCTCGGCCTCGCGGTGCGGATCCCCGGCGCGGGCCGGGACGGCGGGCCGTGGGACCTCACCCTGACGACGGCCGGCCGCGGGCACCTGGGCCGGATGCTGCCGCGCCCGGCGGCTTCCTGGACCGGCGGCGCGTACACCAGCCTGGTGCCCTACCGCCGCGCCGACCGGCTGATCTGGCTGGCGGCGTGGGCGGTGGCGCCGCGGATCGACGCGTCGCTCGAGGCGGTCGCCGCGGCGGACGACCTGCGGTTCGTGCTGCGTACCGGCCGGCAGGACGGACGCTGGTGCGACAGCGCGGAGCTGATCCTGGGGGAGACCGGCGGCGACGCGCCGGCGTTCGACCCGATGCTCAACCGTCCGGACTGCCTCGAGCCGGCCCCGGAATGGCTGGCGAGACTGCGGGAACGGGCGTACGCGGGGAGCCGGGCCGGCCGGCCGTGACGCCCTCGCCCGTTTCGCCCGCCGGTGGCCGGGTACGCCCCGGTTTCGCCCGATCGGAGGAAGTATGAGCACTCCCGAAATCGACCCGGTGACCGCCGAGAGCATGGAACAGGACGCGGACATCGGCAGCGAGCACACCGAGCCGACGTTCCACGCCCAGGAACCCCACCCGGAGGCCACCGACGAGGAAGACCCCGACCACGGCGGAATGCCCACTGCGTGAGCCGGAACTGAACGCAGTGAATGACTCATTCCTGGCGCCGGACGCCAGGAATGAGTCATTCACTGCACCGGAAGCGACCGGCCGTGGGTGGGCGACCGCCCTTCCCGCGGTCCTGTCGTCCGAAACCGTCGCCGGAAACCGCCACCCGCCCGCCCGTCGTCAAGACCGGGCGCGCGGGTACGTCCGGCGTTCCCCGATCCGGCCGTCCTTCGTGTGGATGAAATGGGCCGTGCCGCGCTTGATGGCCAGCTTCCGGCCGGCGGCGACCGCGTCGGACTTCTTTTCGGCACTGGCGGACGCCCGCGCGTTGCCGACCACCTTGTTCTTCCACGTCGAGCCGTCGTAAAAGGTCTCCACGTCGCCTTCCGCCGGCTCGAGCCCCGGTGCCTCCTCGGCGGCGTAGGTGCCGTAAAGCGCCGGGTCAGGCTTCGGTGCGGTGCCGGGGCCGCCGAGCGGTTCGGGGTCCATCAGGTACTCGAGTTCGGTGGTCCAGGCGGTCCCCTTGGCGCCGTCGGGACCGTCGGAGAGGTGCCAGATGGTCTTGTTGTGCACCTGGTCTTCTTCGTCGAACAACGCGGTCGGGGCGATCCGGCCCTCCAGGCCGTCGGCTTCGAGTTCTTCGATCGCGGCGAGCCATTGCTTCTGGTGGACGGTGTCGCGGGCGAGGTTGAACTTGAGCATGGCTTTGACGCCGGGGTCGTCGGTCATGTTGTAGAGGCGGGCGGTCTGCAGCCGGCCTTGGGCTTCGGCGGCGGCGTTGGCGCGGAAGTCGGCCAGCAGGTTGCCGGAGGCGACGATGTATTTGCCGTTCCAGGGGTAGCCGTTGGAGTCGGCGGGCAGGGCGCCGCCGCCGGCGACGATGGCTTGCTGGGGGTCCATGCCGCCGATGACGGCGGCCATGACGGGGTCTTTGACGGCTTCGGCGGTCATGGT
>NZ_JBFBBQ010000129.1:0-21016 GCF_040682775.1 Amycolatopsis sp. NPDC051106
GTCGTGAACGACCCGTTCACGACGTCCGGCGAACCGCGCTTGCTCAGCCGTGGGAACGCGGCATGCCCGCCGGCGGCGTCGGGGTGTTGTCCGCGCCGACCGTCGCGCGCGGCGGGGCGCTCGTGCCCATCTCGCCCGTGCGCTGCTTCGGCGTCTCCAGCTGGTGCTCCATGTTCGCGATCCAGCCGCGCCACCGGTCCTGCGCCGGCTTGATCAGGCCGCCGCCGAAGCCGACGACGATGACGCCGCCGATCGTCGCCAGCACCGCGATCAGCACCGGACCGGTGATGGCGGTCGCGATGTTCACCTGGCCGAGCGCGGCGATGATGCCGAACGCCATGATCAGCCAGTAGGCGCCGGTGGCCAGGTAACGGCCCGCCGGGCGGCCCGACATCGCCGACGAGACGACGTCACGCACGACCTTCGCGATGGCCGCGGCGACCACGACCAGCACCAGCGCCACCACGATCCGCGGCAGGAACGCGATGATGTCGTTGAGCAGCTGGCTCACCGGGTTGGTCGGCCCGAACACGCCGAACGCCAGCTGCAGCGCGATCAGCAGGATGAAGTAGTAGACCAGTTTCACGAGGATTCCGGTCGCGTCGATCTTCTGCTGGCCGATGGTGCCGGAAAGCCCGGTCTTCTCGATCAGCTTGCCGAATCCGGCCTTTCCGAGGACGAGACTCAGCCCTTTCGCGACGGCCTTCGCGATCAGCCAGCCGATCAGCAGGATGATCAGGAATCCGACGAGTTTCGGGACGAACGTGGCCACCAGGTTCCACGCCTGCCCGAGCCCGTCCTTCAGTTGCTGGCCCATACCGACTCCCTCCAAGGGTTTTGCGCCCGAATCGCCCACCCGCCGATTCGGGGTGGTGCCGCTTTGTGCACCGGATCGTTGATCAGGTACCCAGCGGCGGCAACTCGTGCGCCCCACGATCGAGTGAGACGACTGGCGCGGAAAGATCACCCGTGGCCATACTGGTTCTACCGGTGGGGACCGGGGAGACGAGGCCGTCCGGCGCAGCGTAAACCGCGAGCGCCGGGCGGCCTCGAGCATTTCCGGGGACATGCATTGCCCCGACATGTGGAGCCGGCCCCCGGCAGCCGAAGCTCCCGAGGGCCGGATGAACAGCGGAGAAACGTCAGGCGGCGCGCAGGGCGTCCCGCAGTTTCACCTTCGCGCCACTGCGCATGACGGCGTTGCGGTAGATCCGCGCGGCGAACCAGATCAGCACCGGAATCATCAGCACCACGAGCCCCACCGACAACACCGCTTCCCACACCGGCACCCCGCCCATCGCCAGCCGCATCGGCATCAGCGTCGGCGCGAACACCGGAATCACGGAAAGCACTTCGGCGAAGGTGTTGCCCGGATCCGACGGCAGCACGGAAATCCCCACCACGTATCCGGCGATCACGAACATCAGCGCCGGCATCACGGCACCGCCGACGTCCTCCTGCCGGGAAACCAGTGCCCCGAGCGCGGCGAACACGATCGAGTACATGAAGAACCCGAGCAGGTACCACACGATCAGCCAGACGACCGTCCCCACGGCGGCCGAAACCGAAATGGTGAGCACGCCCGTCGCCAGCCCCGCGATGACCCCGCCGGCCCCGATCACGACCATCTGGATCAGCCCGACCACCCCGATGCCGAGCACCTTCCCGGCCATCAGCTGCCACGGCTTGATCGTCGAGAGCAGCAGCTCGACGACCCGCGACGTCTTCTCCTCGACGACGCCCTGCGCGACGCTCTGGCCGTTGATCATCAGGGAGAGGTAGATCAGGATGCCGGCGACGATGCCGAGCACCAGCTGCTGGCCGTTGTAGTCGTACGGCTCCTCCAGCGGCGGGTCCTCGACGAACGTCGCCGCCGCCACGGCGGCCTGGAACCGGGCCGGGTCGCCGCCCAGCGCGGTGATCTGCTGGTCGAGCGCGACCTGGCGGGACAGCAGCTGCAGGACGTTCGCGAGCTTCCCGTCGAGGTCCTTCTTCACCTGGACGTGCACGGTCTTGCCGTCGCCGGTGAGCAGCGCGTCGATCGAGCCGTCGGCCAGCTTCGCGCGCCCGGCGGCTTCGTCGGCGACCTGGGTGACGTCGATCGTCTCGTCGACCGCCTTGCCACCGGCCTGCAGCGGCGCGGAGAAGCCGGCGGTGGCCGGGGTGTAGCCGACGGTCGAGTCGGCGTCGGCGCCGCCCGAGATCAGCTTGATCACCACGATGCCGACCACGATGAGCAGCAACATGACGACGGTGGTGACGCGGTAGGCCTTGGACATCACCCGGGTGGTGATCTCGCGGGAGGCGACCAGGCCCACCGCCGACGCCGGGCTCATCCGGACGTCCTGAACGGGGGTACTCACGCGGGGACCTCCTCGGTCGTCACGACGGAACGGAACAGGTCGGCCAGCGAAGGCTGCTCGCGGGCGAACTCGCGGACCGGCCCGGTGGCCAGCGCCGCCTTGAGCACGGCCTGGTCGTCGGCGCCCTCGCCGAGCTCGAGCTCGGTCACCGTGCCCTTCCGGCCCAGCACCGTCACGCCGGCCAGCCCGCCGGCCCAGCCGTCGCCGGCCTCGGGCACGTCGACCCGCAGCCGGACGGCCCCGCCGGACCGCAGCTCGCCGACCGTGCCGACCTCGACCATCTGTCCACTGCGGACGATCCCGACCCGGTCGCAGAGCCGCTCCACCAGATCGAGCTGGTGGCTGGAGAACACGACCGGCACCCCCTCGGCCGCCTTTTCCTTGAGCACCTGGCTCATCACGTCGACCGCGACCGGGTCGAGGCCGGAGAACGGCTCGTCGAGCACCAGGATCCGCGGCTCGTGCACCAGTGCCGCGGCCAGCTGGACGCGCTGCTGGTTGCCGAGGCTGAGCTTCTGCACCTCGTCGTCGCGGCGGGCGGCGACACCGAGCCGTTCGGTCCACTTGTCCGCCGACGACCGCGCGGCGGCCGTGGACATGCCGTGCAGCCGCGCGAGGTAGGTGAGCTGCTCGGCCACCTTCATCTTCGGGTAGAGGCCGCGTTCCTCCGGCATGTACCCGATGTGGCGCCGCGTTTCGTGCGTCACCGGCTCGCCGTCGTAGCGGACTTCGCCGCCGTCGGCGGAAAGCACGCCGAGCGCGATCCGCATCGTCGTGGTCTTGCCGGCGCCGTTGCTGCCGACGAACCCGAAAAGCTCGCCGGGCCGGACTTCGAATGTCATTTCGCGCAAAGCGACGACGTCGCCGTAGCGTTTGGAGACCTTGTCGATCTCTAAACCGGTCATTCCATTCCCCCGTTCATCACTGGTTTCCCCCGCCCGCGATCCTAGGCAGTCCGTACACGCACGCATAGCGCCACACGTTGCCGCCGAGGGCTGCGAAAGTTGCGGGCACGTAGGATCGCGGGCGCCATGGATGGAACCACCTCCCCGCGCCGGGTGCCGAAGCACCACGGGCTCTCCGCGAAGACGCTTCGGCGGCTGGAACACGCGTCCGGCAGCCTGGCGAGCGCGAGCATCGCGGTGATGGAGCGGCGGCTGCTCTGGTTCACCCGGCTGCCCGCCGAC
Source organism: Amycolatopsis sp. NPDC051106 (assembly GCF_040682775.1). Taxonomy (NCBI): domain Bacteria; kingdom Bacillati; phylum Actinomycetota; class Actinomycetes; order Pseudonocardiales; family Pseudonocardiaceae; genus Amycolatopsis; species Amycolatopsis sp. NPDC051106. The sequence continues at coordinate 3,551 of NZ_JBFBBQ010000129.1, forward strand.
CAGCGCGCGAGCGTCCTGCTGATCACGCAGGCCGGCGCCGCGGGCTTCGTCGACTGGCTGCGGGACTCGAAGGAAGCCCTCAAGCTGACGACCGAGGCGTTCCGCGACGCGCCGGCCGAGCTGTCGCGGTGGGTCAGCCTGCGGCAGGCGGTCGGCATGGTGCGCCTGGCCATCGAGGTGTTCGAAGAGCAGCTGCCGGAGTTCGCCGCGAACGAGGCCGAGCGGGCGGCGCTGATCGAAGGAATCCTGCGCTACGGCCGGGAAATCGCGTTCGCGGCGGCGAACTCGTACGCGGCGGCGGCGGAGGCCCGCGGCGCCTGGGACGCCCGCCTGGAGGCGCTGGTCGTCGACGGGATCGTCCGTGGGGACGCGGAGGAATCGGTGCTTTCGCGCGCGACGGCGCTGGGCTGGGAGCCGTCGGCGGCCGCGACGGTCCTGGTCGGCAACCCGCCGTCGGAGGACCCGCCGACGGTGGTGTTCGAGGTCCGCAGCCGCGCGGCCCGCGTCGGCCGCCCGGTGCTGCTGTCGGTCCAGGGCTCCCGTCTGGTGGTCGTGGTCGGCGGCCCGACCGAGGGCGGCGTGAAGGAGCGCGAAATCCTCGCCCGGATGTCGGTGGCGTTCGCCGACGGCCCGGTGGTGGCCGGTCCGACGGTGCCGACGCTGGCGGAGGCGCACCACAGCGCGACGGAGGCGTTGTCGGGGCTGCGGGCGGTGGTCGGCTGGCCGGGGGCGCCCCGTCCGGTCCGCTCGGCGGACCTGCTGCCGGAGCGCGCGCTCTCGGGCGACGCGGAGGCGGAGCGCCTGCTGGTGGACACGATCGCGCGGCCGCTGGAGGAGGCGGGTCCGACGCTGCAGCGCACGGTGGAGGCGTACCTCGAAAGCGGCGGGGTGCTGGAGACCTGCGCGAAGACGTTGTTCGTCCACCCGAACACGGTCCGCTACCGGCTGCGCAAGGCGGCGGACCTGACGGGGTACCAGCCGATGGACCCGCGGGACGCCCTGGTGCTGCGGATCGCGTTGGCGGTGGGCCGGCTGGCGAGGGCCCGCGGCCTCTGGTGAACGGCCGCCCGAAGCCTCTCCGGAGACCGGCGTCACGTGATGGACTTAACAGCGAAAGGTGATTGAACCCGACAAGGCTTCCGGGTTACGCGCGAGGTTCTCCGGCGCGTCTTTGGAGGGTTCCGACAAAGACGCCGCGCAGACACTGTGAGCGTCGGCATCACGCCGGAGCGCCGTGAACGTGTTGGGTGGAAGGGTGACAGCAGCAGTCCTCGCTCCCGGTCAGGGGTCCCAGGCCCCCGGTATGTTCACGCCCTGGCTCGACCTCGACGGCGCCCGCGAGCGCGTCGCCCGGTGGTCCGAGCGCGCGGGCCTCGACCTGCTCCGCCTCGGCACCGAGGCGGACGCCGACGAGATCCAGGACACCGCCGTCGCGCAGCCGCTGATCGTCGCGCTGTCGCTGCTCACCTTCGAACACCTCCAGGCCACCGCGCCGGTCCCCGCGGACGCGCCCGTCGCCGGGCACTCCGTCGGCGAGCTCGCGGCCGCCGCGATCGCCGGGGTGCTGAAGCCCGAAGACGCCGTCGCGCTCGCCGCCGTCCGGGGTGCCGAGATGGCGAAGGCGTGCGCGCTGGAACCGACGTCGATGGCCGCGGTCATGCTCGGGGACCCCGAGCAGGTCGTCGCGTGGCTGGAAGGACAGGGCCTGACCGCGGCGAACCGCAACGGAGCGGGGCAGATCGTCGCCTCCGGTGCCGCCGACGCCATCGCGAAGATCGTCGCCGAGCCCCTGGAAGGCACGAAGATCCGCGCCCTCAAGGTCGCCGGCGCGTTCCACACGCAGTACATGGCACCCGCCGAAGAGGCGCTGCGCGCCCACGCCGCCGAGCTGACCCCGGCCGACCCGGTCCGCCCGCTGCTGTCCAACGCGGACGGCGCGGTCGTCACCAGCGGGGCCGAGTACCTGGACCGCCTCGTCGCGCAGGTCACCCGGTCCGTCCGCTGGGACCTGACGATGGACGGCCTGGTCTCCCTCGGCGTCACCCGCACCGTCGAACTCGCGCCCGCGGGCACGCTGACCGGCCTGGTCAAGCGGCAGCTCAAGGGCGTCGTCACCACTACCACCGCGCTGAAGACGCCGGCCGAACTGGCGGCGCTGCGCCAGGAGGACGCCTCGTGACCGACCGACCCGCCCTGAGCCTCAACCCCGGCTCCCGCGGCAGCCGCGTGCTGGGCATCGGCAGCGCGCAGCCGGACAAGATCGTCACCAACGACGACCTGTCGCAGATCATGGACACCAACGACCAGTGGATCCGCGACCGCGTCGGGATCATCGAGCGCCGGTTCGCGGAGAAGGACGAGTCGCTCACCGACTTCGCCGTCGCCGCGGGCACCGCCGCGCTGGCCGACGCGGGCGTCGACCCGTCCGAAGTGGACACGGTGATCCTGCCGAACTGCACCATGCCGACGCTGATCCCGAACGCCGCCGCCCAGGTGGCCGCGCGGATCGGCATCCCCAGCCCCGGCGCGTTCGACCTCAACGCCGCGTGCGCGGGATTCTGCTACGGCCTCGGCGTCGCTTCCGACCTGATCCGGGCCGGCTCGGCGAAGAAGGTCCTCGTCATCGGCGCGGAGAAGCTCACCGACTCCGTCAACCCGACCGACCGCGCGAACGCCATCATCTTCGCCGACGGCGCGGGCGCCGCGGTCGTCGGCGCGTCCGACGAGCCGCAGATCGGCCCGGTGTCCTGGGGCAGCGCGGGCGACCTCGTCGACCTGATCGGCATGACCGAGGACAAGTTCATCTACCAGGAGGGCCAGTCGGTCTTCCGGTGGGCGACGACCCAGATCGCGCCGATCGCCATGCGCGCGCTGGAGGTCGCCGGGCTCAAGCCGTCCGATGTGGACGTGCTGATCCCGCACCAGGCGAACCTGCGCATCGTCGAGGCGATCGCGAAGAAGCTGCGGGCCAACGGCGCCCGTGACGACATGGTCGTCGCCGACGACATCAAGTACTCCGGCAACACCTCGTCGGCGTCCATCCCCCTCGCGCTGGACCACATGCGCAAGGCCGGGACGGCGAAGTCCGGTGACGTGGTGCTGGCGGTCGGGTTCGGCGCGGGCCTGTCCTACGCCGGGCAGGCGTTCGTCTGCCCCTGACCACCGTTACGCTCCCCGCGGGCACTCGCCCGAGGACACCAGACCCCAAGAAACACCGAGAAGGGAACTACCCCATGGCTGACAACGCTGAGATCCTCGCCGGCCTCGCCGAGATCGTCGAAGAGGTGGCTGGCGTGGCTCAGGACGACGTCACCGCCGAGAAGTCGTTCGTGGACGACCTGGACATCGACTCGCTGTCGATGGTCGAGATCGCCGTGCAGGCCGAGGACAAGTTCGGCGTCAAGATCCCGGACGACGAGCTCGCCAACCTCAAGACCGTGGGCGACGCCGTGAACTACGTGTCGGCCAACTCCAAGTAAGTCTGTTCCCTCCTTGAGGAGACTCCCATGAGCAACATCGACGTCGTGATCACCGGTCTCGGCGCCACCACACCGCTCGGCGGGGACGTGACGTCCACCTGGGACGGTCTGCTGGCCGGGCGGAGCGGGATCCGGGCGATCGAGGCCGACTGGGTCGAGGAGCTGCAGCTGCCCGTCAAGATCGGCGGCATGCTGGCCGTCGATCCCTCGGAGGTCCTCCCGCGGGTGCAGGCCCGCCGGCTGGACCGCTGCGAACAGGTCGCGTTGATCGCCGCCCGCCAGGCGTGGGCCGACGCCGGGTACGCGGAACCGACCGACGAGCACACGGACGTCGACCCCGACCGCCTCGGCGTGTCGATCGGCACCGGCGTCGGCGGCCCGGTCACCCTGCTCACCCAGAACGACCTGTTGCACCAGCAGGGTCTCCGCAAGGTGTCGCCGCTGACCGTGCCGATGCTGATGCCGAACGGCCCGGCCGCGCACGTGGGCATCGACCTGAAGGCGCGGGCCGGGGTGCACTCCCCGGCCTCGGCCTGCGCTTCCGGCGCCGAGGGCATCGCGAACGGGGTGGAGATGATCCGCTCCGGCCGCGCCGACGTCGTGGTCGCCGGGGGTGCCGAAGCGTGCATCCACCCGATCACGCTGGCCGGGTTCGCCCAGGCCCGCACGGTGTCCACGCGCAACGACGACCCCGGCAGCGCGTCACGGCCGTTCGACGCGAGCCGCGACGGCTTCGTCCTCGGCGAGGGCGCCGGCGTGGTCATCCTGGAGCGCGCGGACCAGGCGAAGGCCCGCGGGGCCCGCATCTACGCGACGATCGCCGGGCACGGCATCACCTCGGACGCCTACCACATCACGGGCAACCACCCCGAGGGCATCGGCCAGATCGCCGCGATGCGCGCGGCGATGAAGATGGCCGGCGTGACCGCCGCGGACGTCGGGCACGTGAACGCCCACGCGACGTCCACTGTGGTCGGTGACATCGGCGAAGCGGCGGCGATCCGCAACGCGATCGGGGAACACCCGGTCGTGACGGCGCCGAAGGGCGCGCTGGGCCACCTCGTCGGCGGGGCCGGGGCGGTCGAGGGGATCATCACGATCCTGTCGCTCTACCACGGCATCGTGCCGGCCACGATGAACCTGACCGACCTGGACCCGCGGGTGCAGCTGGACGTCGTGGCGGGCGAGGCCCGCAAGGTCGAGCTGACCGCGGCGATCAGCAACTCGTTCGGCTTCGGCGGGCACAACACCGCGCTGCTGTTCACCCCGGCGGCCTGAGTTCCGCAGCTGTGAAAAAAGGGGCCCGGCTTCGGCCGGGCCCCTTTTTCAGCATTTTTCGTGCTCGGGCGAAGGTCCTCCGGGGTCCACGGTGTCGATCTTCAAGGCGGACTTCTCGACGATCACCGGCAGGACGAGCCGCCACTTGATGCACTTCTCCCGAAGGTCTTTCGGAGCGTCTTCGAGGTTCTGCCTGCTGGTGAAGCCGACCAGGACCCGCAGCGACGTGTTGGCGCCGCGCTCGATGCGGTAGACCAGCGCGTCGGAGTCCGTTGTGGACTGGACGCCGGCCTTCCACGTGCCGAACGGCTGCTGCACGGCCCGATCGCCGCTCACGGTCGTCAGCCACCGCTGGTAGTTCTTGGTGTTGATGGCCGAGAAGTAGGTCTCGAGGAGCTCGCGCACGGCGCCGGCCTGCGGGTGCGCCTTCGCGTCGTCGGTCATCTGCACGACGCCCGCCGCGGCCGGCGCTCCGCTGCTGGCCGACGCCGGCGCGGAGGTCGAGACGGTGGTCTCGTCCGCGGGCTGGTCGGGCCGGTGGTAGATCTCGCGCGCGAGCAGGCCGGCACCCACGGTCACGGAGAGCACCACGACCACGACGGGCACCAGCCAGCGCTGGCGGGAGCTGGGGGCGGGGGCGGTCACGCCGGAGAGCGTACCGGCCCCCGTCCCGCGGCTAGCCGACCTGGTGCAGCCAGGTCACCGGTGCTCCGTCGCCGGCGTGACGGTAGGGCTCGAGCGCCTCGTCCCAGCTCGCGGCGAGGAGTTCGTCGAGCTTGTGCGCGAGGGACTCACCACCGCGGGTCATGGCGACGAGGGCGCGCAGCTGGTCTTCGCCCACCACAATGTCGCCGTTGGCGCTGGTCCGTCCGTGCCACAGGCCGAGGCCGGGCGCGAAGCAGAACCGTTCGCCGTCGACGCCCGCGCTGGGCTCTTCGGTGACTTCGAACCGAATCATCGGCCACGCCTTGAGGGCTGACGCCAGTCTGGCGCCGCTGCCCGCGGGCGCGCGCCAGCCGCACTCGGCGCGAAGCTGACCCGGACTGGCCGGCTGCGCCGTCCACTTCAGGTCAACGCGGGCACCCAGGGTGCCCGAAATGGCCCACTCGACGTGCGGACACACCGCAGACGGCGACGAGTGGACGTACACCACACCTCGGGTGCTGCCACGGGTGCTCACTGCTACCTCCGCTTGTTGCTCGACGAGGGACGTCTTCCCCTACGCCCTACTTCGAGCTGCAGCGCGGCCTCAGTGCGGCTCCCGAATACCGCCTCCGATGCGTTGTAGCACATTCTGCACCCCAACCGTGCTGTTTGGCCACACGAACACCACAAGTCACCCAGGGCCCCACTTTCGGTGGGCTCGCGGCCGCGTCGTCCCCGTGTCGCACGATGGATACCACCACGCGCGCTAGCGTGATGACCCGGAACGACGAGCAGGGAGGGGTTTTCGGTGCGACTGGTGCGCCTGGAGCGGCAGCAGTCCCGGGTGGCCGACGACATCCGGGCGGCGCTGGCGTCCCTCGGCCGCGGCAGCACCGTCATCGGCGGGATCGCGCTGGTCGGCGTGGGAACCGTGACCGAGCGCCCGATCGAGGCGGTGGTCCTGCTGCCCCACGGCGTGATCATCGTGATCGGCGTGGACCTCCCGGACCCGGCGCTGCGCCTGGAAGCCCCGCTGGGAGCCGGCTGGAAGGCGGACGGGTGGCCCCTGATCGCCGACGACGACGCGATCAACCCGGCCACGGAGGCACTGGACGTCTCCCAGGCGTGCGAGCGGCGGATCGCTTCCCTGGTGCCCGGGACGGGCCCGGTGGGGACGATCGTCGCGGTAGGACCGTACGTGGAGACGGTCGACCAGCCGGCGAGTGACCTGGCGGGCCCGGTCCGGGTCCTGCACCCGACCCCGACGACGATGCTGGCGGCCACGGTCTCCCTGGCGACGGCCCACCGGCCGCGATCGGTGGACCAGGTGCGGGCCCTGATCCGCGGGCTGGCCCCGGAGGCACCGGAGTTTTCGGACGAGGTGCTCATCGGCGAGGGATTCAGCCGGTTCACCGACGACGCACCACCGGAGTCCCTTTGGGACAATGGGCCGGCGGTGCCCGGCCAGGCGGGAACAGCGGTTGCGGCCGGCGCGGCTACTGCGGCGGCTGGTGCGGCAGCGCTCGGCGGAGCCGGTGCGGCTGCTGCGACGGGCTCGGCGGGCGCGGCTGCTGCGGCTGGTGCGGCCGCAGCGGGTGGAGGCGGCGCGGCTGCTGCGGCCGGTTCGCCCGCGATGGGTGGAGCCGGCGCGGCTGCTGCGACGGGCTCGACTGCCGGGGCCGGGTGGCAGAGCAGGGCTCCGGTTTCGGCGGGGCCTGAGCCCGTGCCCGCCGCAGAGTCGGAGCCGGGCGAGCCGGCGTCCGCCGCTGCCGGAGATTCGGAATCCGCGGCCGGTTTCAGCGAAGGTCCGGAATCCGCCGAGGATCTCGAGCCCGCCGAAGACCCTGCGCCCGCCGGACCCACGGCCGCCCTGACCGAAGACCCGCCGCCCGCCGAAGCCACCGCCGCGCCCGCCGAAGATCCGGAGCCCGCCGAGCCCACGGCCGGCCCCGCCGAAAACTCGGAACCCGCCGAACCCGCGGCTGCCACCGCCGAAGGCCTGGAACCCGAGAGTCCGGAATCCGCGGCCGTCCCCGCCCACGATCCGAAATCCGCCGAGCCCGCATCAGTCTCCCCCGAGGACTCGGGGCCTGAGCCCGAGCCCGAAGTGGAACTCGCCGACTCCTCACCACACTCCGGCGGCGAAGCAGCGGCTCTTGCCTCGGATTCCGAGCGCACCGAAGTACTCCCCGCTCCCGCGCGGGAGGACCTCCCGCTCTTCCCCGGCGCCACCGCGCCCCCGCGGTTCCCGGGTGCCGACCGGCCGGATGAGGACTTCTCTCCCGCGGACGACACCGAACGGACCGAGAACCTCACTTCCCCCGCCGCACCCGGACAAACGGCCGAGCCTGGGCAAAGCACTGCGCCCGGACCAACCCGGCAGTCACCGCAGCCCGAGCGAAGCGCTCCCCAGGCCGTCACCCTCGGCCAGATCACCCTGCCACCCGAACCGCGCCCCTTCCCCACCCCGCGACCGGCCCCCCGCGAAGCCGCCTCGACGTCGAAGACCGTCCGCTGGCTGCCCCTCGCCGCCATCGGGTTGCTGGTCGCGCTGGTTGTCGCCGCCCTTGCCGTTGCCACCTCCGGGGACGACACCGCCGCCGCGCCCACCGGGCCGCCCACCCCCGCCACCCAGCCGCCGCCGCGGACCTCCACGGCTGCCGCGCAGAGCCTCCAGTTCGCCCTGCGCGCCGCCGATCGGGATCAGCGGTGTGCCTCCCACGCCTTCGGGGATGCCCAGGCCAGCCTGCAGCAGACCAGCTGCTCCGGCGTCCGGCGGGCGTCCTACGCCGCCACCGTCGACGGCCGCGCAGCCGCCGTCACCGTCGGGATCGTCGAGTTCCCCGATGCCGGGCTGGCCGCCGCGTTCAAGACCATCACCGACACCCCCGGCGGGGGCGGGATCCTCGACCTCGCCTCCGAGACCGGCAAGTGGGGCGCCACCCCGCCGCCGCGGTTCGAGAACGCCGCCTACACCTCCCGGGTCGAAGGCACGTCCGTGCGGGTCGTGCAGGCGGTCTGGGCGCCGGGACCGTCCACTCCGGACGATCCCGGCCTGGCCAGGGCCGCGAAAGCCGCCCTGGACCTGCCCGCCCAGTGACTCAGAGCCCGTAGGCCTCCAGCAGCCGCAGCCACACCTCGCTGATCGTCGGGAACGACGGCACCGCGTGCCACAGCCGGTCGAGCGGGACCTCCCCGACGATCGCGATCGTCGCCGAGTGCAGCAGCTCCGAGACGTCCTGGCCGACGAACGTCACGCCGAGCAGGACGTTCCGCTCGGTGTCGACGACCATCCGGGCCTTGCCGGTGTAGCCGTCCGCGTGCAGTGACGAGCCCGCCACCGCGATGTCGATGTCGACGACGCGGTCGGCCGAACCCGGCCGCGCGTCCGCCAGGCCGACGGCCGCGACCTCCGGGTCGGTGAACACCACCTGCGGCACCGCGCTGTGGTCGGCGGTCGCGGTGAACTTGCTCCACGGCTCCGAAGACTCCGCCGTCACCGGAGAACCCGCGGCCAGCGCCGCGACCGTGTCCCCCGCCGCGCGGGCGCCGTACTTGCCCTGGTGGGTCAGCGGGGCGCGCCCGGTGACGTCGCCGGCCGCGTACAGCCAGCCACCGTCCACTGCGGACGCCCGGCCGGTGTCGTCGACCTCCAGCGCGCGCCCGGGCTCCACCCCGAAGGCCTCGAGGCCGAGCCCGGCGGTCGCGGGCCGGCGCCCGGTCGCCACCAGGAACTCGTCGACGACGACCACCTCGCCGTCCTTCAGCGTCAGCTCGGTGCCCGAGTCGCCCGCGGCGACCCGCTCGACCCCCGACTCCGTGTGCACGGACACGCCGGCCTCGCGCAGCCCGTGCAGCACGAGGTCGCCGGCGAACGCGGCGTTGCGCGGCAGCGGCCGCTCGCCGGTGATCACCAGGTGCACCTCCGAGCCCAGCGTCGCGAACGCCTGCGCCATCTCGACGCCGACCACCCCGCCGCCCAGGACGCCGAAGCGGCGCGGCACGGACTCCGCCGACGTCGCCTCCCGCGAACCCCACGGCCGGATCGTGTCGAGGCCGGGAATCGACGGCGTGCTCGGCACGCTGCCGGTGCACACGATCACCGCGTGCCGCGCGGTCAGCACGCGGCCGTCGTCGAGGGTGACTTCCCGCTCACCGGTGAGCACGCCGTGCCCGCGGATCGGCTCGATGCCGACGCCGCGGGCCCACTCGACCTGCCCCGAGTCGTCGCCCTTGCCGGTGAACCAGTCACGCCGCGCGAACACCGCCGCGGGGTCGAGCCGGTCGCCGACCGGCACGCCGGGGATCCGCTTCGCCGCGGCGAGGAGGTTTCCCGGCCGCAGCAGCGCCTTGCTGGGGATGCACGCCCAGTAGGAGCACTCGCCGCCGAAGCGCTCGTGCTCGACGAGGGCGACCTTCAGGCCACCGCGGGCCGCTCGTTCGGCGGCCACCTCCCCCACCGGACCCGCACCGATCACCACTACGTCAAAAGTCTGTCCAGACATGGGTTCAGCGCACACCACCGCGCGAGATCACGCAAGCCAGCGGCTATCCTCGTCTCCGAAGCTGCAAGACATCGGCGGCCCGGGTGCCGTCGGCCCCGGTGCGCGCGAATACCACGTTCGAGCACGGGAGGTTTGTCGTGGCCAAGAACACGGCTGTGCGGGTCCTGGATGATCTCACCGGCGAGCCCGCCGCCGAGACCGTCGGGTTCGGGCTGGACGGTATCGACTACGACATCGACCTCTCCTTCGCCAACGCCGACGCCCTGCGTGAGCTGCTGCAGCGCTACGCCGACGCGGGGCGCCGCACCGGCGGCCGCAAGCGCCGGCCGCGGCTCGTCCCGGGCGCGAAGCGGCCCCGGGCGAAGGCGGCCCCGAAGACGACGAAGGCGGCGAAGCCGGTCGCCGGCCGTCGCGCGGCGACCGTCAAGGCCGAGCCCGCGAAGACCACCGCCAAGGCGGCGCCGAAGACCACGGCGAAGGCGAAGGCCGAGCCCAAGACGACCACGACCCGCGCGAAGACGGCGGCGAAGGCCGAGCCGGCGAAGACCACCCGCACCCGCAAGACGGCGGAGCCGAAGAAGACCACCCGGGCGACGGCGCGGAAGGTGCCGGGCGTCACGTTCTCGGCGGCCGAGAAGTAGCTCCAAAGTAGACAGAAGGTCCGTGAAGGCCTCCTTACCGGCCCTGACAGCCGGGAAGGAGGCCTTCACGGCTTCAGGCCGCGCGCTGCGAGCCGTCCGCGTGCCAGGACGGGTAGCGGTACCGCGTGCGCAGCAGCGCCCGCTGCCGCGCCAGCTCGGCCGCCGACGGTGGGCGCGGCACCAGCGTCCCGAGGATCTGCGACGCCGCCGCCCGCACCGCCGCCTCGACCGAGGGGAACCCGGGACGCAGCCCGTGCTCGGCCAGCGACGCCACCGGGCTGCGGTGGGAGTCGAGCGGACGCGGGTCCGCCGGCGCGCTGGTCAGGTAACGGCCGACCAGCGCGGCCGACGTCTCGACCAGCAGCGTCGAGTGGGCCAGCAGCCCGCCCTTGGTGCGGAACACGGCGAACCCGCAGAGCTTCGCGTCTTCGACGAACAGGCCGCGGTCGCCGATCCGCGGGACCAGCCCGAGCTGGTCGACGGCGGCGCTCATCACCTTGCCGAGCGTCTCCAGGGGCCGGTCGGTGGGGCCGGGCAGGACCAGCGTCACGTTCAGGTTGCCCGGGTCGTGGAACACGGTGCCGCCGCCGCTGGCCCGCCGGAGCACCGGGACGCCGTCGCGTTCGCACTCCTCGACCCGCACCTCGCGGGCGATCCGCTGGCCACGCCCCACCACGACGCACACCGGGTTGCGCCAGAGCCACAGCACCGGTGACCCGGGCGCGACCCGGAGGAGCGCTTCGTCGAACGCCAGGTTTTCGGCCGGATCCGTGAACGCGGCACGGACGTCCGACCCGGTCGTCATAGCGCTTTGAGTTCCTCCACGATTTCACCCACCGACGACTTGGCGTCCCCGAAGAGCATGCTGGTCTTCGGATCGTAGAACAGGTCGTTGTCGATCCCGGCGAAGCCGGAGGCCATCCCGCGTTTCAAGACGATCACGGACCGGCTTTCGTTGACCTTGAGGATCGGCATCCCGTAGATCGGCGAGCTCGGGTCGGTCTGCGCGGCCGGGTTCGTGACGTCGTTCGCGCCGATCACCAGCGCGACGTCGGTCTGGGCGAACTCGGAGTTGATCTCGTCCATCTCCTTGAGCTGCTCGTACGGCACGTCGGCCTCGGCGAGCAGCACGTTCATGTGCCCGGGCATCCGGCCGGCCACCGGGTGGATCGCGTAGGCGACCGTGATGCCCTTCTTCTCCAGCAGCTTCGCCATCTCGCGGACGGTGTGCTGCGCCTGCGCCACGGCCATGCCGTACCCGGGCACCACGACGACCTTGCTGGCGTACGCCATCTGGATCGCGGTGTCGGCCGCGCTGGTCGAGCGCACCGGGCGCTCTTCCTTCGCACCTCCACCGGACGAGACCGCCGGACCGCCGCCGAAGCCGCCCGCGACGATCGCCGGGATGGACCGGTTCATCGCCTTGGCCATCAGGTTGGTCAGGATCGAGCCGGACGCGCCGACGATCATGCCGGCCACGATCAGCGCCGTGTTGTCCAGCGCGAGACCCATCGCCGCGGCCGACAGCCCGGTGAACGCGTTGAGCAGCGAAATCACCACCGGCATGTCCGCGCCGCCGATCGGCAGCACCACGGTGAGGCCGAGGATGCCGGCCGCCACCAGCAGCCCGACGATCAGCAGCCAGGAGTCGCCGCCGGCGACGATGACCACCGCGCACGCGAGCGCGATCAGCAGGAGCAGCGCGTTGACCGGCTGCTGCAGCTTGCCCATCGTGATGGGGCGGCCGCTGATCAGCTCCTGCAGCTTGCCGAACGCGACGTTCGAGCCCCAGAAGGAGATCGACCCGATGATCGCGGCGAACAGCGACGCGATGGCGATGTAGGCGGGTTCGTGCGCGTAGCCGTCGGTGGAGTTGAACTCGACCCACGCGATGAGCGCGACCGCGCCGCCGCCGACGCCGTTGAACAGCGCCACCATCTGCGGCATCGCGGTCATCTTGACCTTGCGCGCGGACGGCACGCCGACCACCGCGCCGATCGCGACGCCGAGGACGATCAGCAGCCAGTTGCCCATGCCCGGGGTGAGCAGGGTCGCGATCACCGCGATGCCCATGCCGGCCGCGGCGATCCAGTTGCCGCGGACCGCGGTGCGCGGGCCGGTCAAGCCCATCAGGCCGTAGATGAAGAGGGCGAACGCGATGATGTAGAGGATCGCGACGAAGTCGGTCACTTCTGCTCCTCCTCATCGGCGGGAGCGGGCTTCTTGCCCTTGAACATCGACAGCATCCGGTCGGTGACCAGGAAGCCGCCGACGACGTTGATCGTGCCGAAGGCGATCGCGATCACCAGCAAGATCTTGTTGAAGACGCCGTCGACGCCGAGGCCGAGCACGACCAGGCCGCCCAGCAGCACGATGCCGTGGATGGCGTTGGTGCCGGACATCAGCGGCGTGTGCAGCGTGTTGGGCACCTTCGAGATGACGGCGAAGCCGACGAACCCGGCGAGCACCAGCACCGCCAGGTTCTGCACCAATGGGCTCACGAAGTACTCCCTTCGCGCCCGGCCACGCAGGCCCCGGCGACGATTTCGTCTTCGAAGTTCAGCTCCAGCGCGCCTTCCTTCGTCACGAGCAGCTCGAGCAGCTCGGTGACGTTGCGCGCGTACAGCTCGCTGGCGTGCGAAGGCATCTCGGCGGGCAGGTTCAGCGGGGAGGAGATGGTGACGTCGTGCTCCACGACGTCCTCGCCCGGCTTGGTCAGCTCGCAGTTGCCGCCGGTCTCGCCGGCGAGGTCGACGACGACCGAACCGGCCGGCATGCCCTTGACGGCGTCCGCGGTGACCAGCGTCGGCGCCTTGCGGCCCGGCACCAGCGCCGTGGTGATCACGACGTCGAACTTCGTGATCGCCTCGGTGAGCCGCCGCTGCTGCTCCTCGCGCTCCTCCGCCGTCAGCTCGCGGGCGTACCCGCCTTCGCCGACCGCCTCGATGCCGAGGTCCAGGAACTGCGCGCCGAGCGACTTGACCTGCTCGCCGACCTCGGGCCGGACGTCGTAGCCGGTGGTCTGCGCGCCGAGCCGCTTCGCCGTGGCCAGTGCCTGCAGCCCGGCGACGCCGGCGCCGAGCACCAGCACCTTCGCCGGCGGCACGGTACCGGCCGCGGTGGTGAGCATCGGGAAGAAGCGGGGCAGCTTCTGCGCCGCGAGCAGCACCGCGCGGTAGCCGCCGATGCTGGCCTGCGACGACAGCGCGTCCATCGCCTGCGCCCGGGAGATCCGCGGAACCGCCTCCATCGCGAACGCCCGCAAGCCTGCTTCTTCGAGCTTCGCGAGCCCTTCCGGGTTGCCGCGCGGATCGAGGAAGCCGACGAGGACGGTGCCCCGGGCCAGCTTCGCGACCTCTTCCGGCGCGGGCGGGTTGACCTTCACGACGATGTCCGCGCCCCACGCGTCGCCGAGCTCGGCGCCCGCCTGGGTGTACGCGTCGTCACTCAGGTGCGCGCGGGACCCGGCACCCGGTTCGACCAGGACTCGCAACCCCCGTTGCGCGAGCCTCCCGACCAGTTTGGGCACCATGGCCACCCGGCGCTCCCCGGGGCGTGACTCGGTCACCACACCCACGGTGAGCTGCTGATGCTGTTCGCTGTCGGCCACACGACCTCCTCATCGGCGAGGCACGATCCGAGGGTTGTACCACGCCGGACCGACAGTCCCCAGTGACGTGGGTCGCAAGTCCCGGGGTTGTGCCAGAAGATACGAAGGTCACACGAGAAACGTTCAGCTCGTTTTCCACCGCGGGATGCCGAGCAGGATCAAGCGAAGCCGTTTTTCCGCCGTTCCGGTGATTTTCGCGTCTTCACCGGGCTTGGCTTCCAGCAGCTCGACCGTCGTCGTGATCATCACGGAAACGATCAAGTCGGCCAGCATGTGCAGGTCTTCGGTGCTCCACGCGCGCAGCGGGGCGAACCGGGCGAGGTCGATCGCGAGGTCGCCGGAGAACATCCGCAGTTCGACGGCGATCGCGCGGGCGAGCGGGCCGCCGCCGTAGCGCTCGCGCGTCAGGAACCGGAAATGGTCCTCGTTCGCCCGGACGAATTGGTGAACCGTGGCCACCGAGGCGCTGATCATCCCCTGGTAGGTGTCGGGATCGGTGCGCGCCGACCGCATCATCCCGCGCAGCGTGCGCGTCGCTTCTTCGACGAGCGCGACACCGAGTTCCTCCATCGAGGCGAAGTGCCGGTAGAACGCCGTCGGCACCAGCCCGGCTCCCTTCGCCACCTCGCGCAGGGAGAGCGTCGCGAACGGACGGTCGGCCAGCAGGTCCAGAGCGGTGTCCAGCAGCGCTTGGCGCGTGCGCTGTTTCCGCTCCTGACGGCTCACCGGCTCTTCCGACACGGGGTCCAGCGTACGGATGTCCACCGCGTTGCTCACGTCACATCCTCGGGGTCTCGCGTTGACAGGTGCTCCACTTCTGCAGTGCACTGTTCAGTGTACAGTCGTTCACTGTAACCGAGGAGGCCCGATGACGGCGCTCATCCCCCGGCGGGTGCGCAGCCTCGCTTCGCTGGCCGAAGCTCTGCTGACGCCGCACGGGATGGACCGCTACTTGGAGCTCGTCGACCCGATGCTGGTGCGCCGCGAGATCCGCGGCCTGGTCACGGCGGTGCGCAAGCAGACGCCGGACAGCGTCACCCTCACCGTCAAGCCCAGCCGCGCGTGGCCCGGCTTCACCGCCGGGCAGTACGTCCGCCTGCAGGTGGAGATCGACGGCGTCCGGCGCACGCGCTGCTATTCGCCGTGCGGTTCGCAGTACGACGGCGAACTCGAATTCACCGTCAAGGAGCAGGGCCTGGTCTCCGGGCACCTGAACCGCGCGCTCGGCGCCGGCTCGGTGGTCGGTCTGTCCACTCCGGACGGCACGTTCACGCTGCCGGCCACCCGGCCGGAGCGCGTGCTGCTGATCAGCGGCGGCAGCGGGGTCACGCCAGTGCTCGCGATGGCCCGGACGCTCGTCGACGAAGGCCACACCGGCGAGATCGTGTTCCTGCACTACTCGAACGGTCCCGCCGACGCGCTCTACCGCACCGAGCTGGCCGAGCTCGCCGCCCGGCACCCCGGGCTGAAGGTCGTGCACGCCTACACCCACACCCAGGGCGGCGATCTGCGCGGGTTCTTCTCGCCGGAGCACCTCGAGCGCGTCGCGCCGTGGCACCGCGAGGCGGAGGCGTTCGTCTGCGGCCCGAAGCCGCTGATGGACGCCGTACGTGATCATTTGGGTGAACGCGTGCACACCGAAGAGTTCACGCCGCCGGCGCTGACCTTCGACACGGCGAACGCCGAAGGCCAGGTCCGGTTCAAGCGCAGCGGGCGGGAGTGCGCCAACTCGGGGAAGCCGTTGCTGGAGCAGGCCGAAGAAGCGGGCCTGTCCCCGGAGCACGGCTGCCGGATGGGCATCTGCTTCTCCTGCACCCAGCTCAAGACCGCCGGGCGCGTCCGCAACGCCAAGACGGGCGAGGTCTCCGGCGAAGAAGACGAAGAAATCCAGCTCTGCATCTCCGTCCCGGTCGGGGACGTCGAGATCGACGCGTAGGGAGACTGCCATGACCGGTCTGCAGGACCGCCTGACCCCGGAACAGGTCGAAGAGTTCGGCCGCGAGCTCGACGCGCTGCGGCAGCGGACCGTCGACAGCCTGGGCCAGGAAGACGTCGACTACATCCACAACATCATCAAAACGCAGCGCGGCCTGGAGGTCGCGGGGCGGGCACTGCTGTTCGCCGGGTTCTTCCCGCCCGCGTGGCTCGCCGGCGTCGGCGCGCTGTCGGTGGCCAAGATCCTCGACAACATGGAGATCGGCCACAACGTCATGCACGGCCAGTACGACTGGACGCGCGACCCGGCGCTGAGCTCGCAGCGGTTCGAGTGGGACACCGTGGCGCCGGCCGAGAACTGGCGGCACTCGCACAACTACATCCACCACACGTACACGAACATCCTCGACAAGGACCGCGACATCGGCTACGGCATCCTGCGGATGGACGACGCCCAGAAGTGGCACCCGTACTACCTGGGCAACCCGGTGTACGCGACGCTGCTGGCGCTGTTCTTCCAGTGGGGTGTGATGCTGCACGACCTCGAGGTCGAGAAGGTCGTGAAGGGCGAGCGCACCTGGGCCGAGAACCTGCCGGTGCTCCGGAAGATCGTCCGGAAGGCAGGGCGGCAGGTCGGCAAGGACTACGTCCTGTTCCCGCTGCTGACCGGCCCGCTGGCGCCGCTGACGTTCCTCGGCAACGCGACCGCGAACCTGACCCGCAACCTGTGGGCGTTCGCGATCATCTTCTGCGGCCACTTCCCCGCCGACGTCGAGAGCTTCACCGAGGACGAGACGGCCACGGAGTCGCGCGGCCAGTGGTACCTGCGCCAGATCCTCGGTTCGGCGAACATCTCCGGCAGCCCGCTGTTCCACATCATGAGCGGCAACCTGTCGCACCAGATCGAGCACCACCTGTTCCCGGACATCCCGGCGCGCCGCTACCCGGAGATCGCCGGCGAGGTGCGCGCGATCTGCGAGAAGTACGGGCTGCCGTACCACACGGGCCCGCTGCACCGGCAGCTCTGGTCGGTGGCGAAGAAGATCGTGAAGCTGGCTCTCCCGCGCACTTCGCCGTCGCCGGTTACCGTGGAACCCGACCGGCAGCTCCGAGCAGCGTGAGGGTGACATGGTGGGCCAGTTCGAACGCGAGAAGGACACCCTGCAGGTGATCACCGAATCGGCCGCGACACACGTCGGCAACATCGCCTCGATCATCACGGGCGCGGTCCGCGACATCGCCCGCGAGACGGGCGACTGGCTGACGGACGTGATCGAGATGCGCGAAGCCGCGCAGAAGGCCCGGGAGGACGACCCGGACAGCGTTTGAGCCCCCAGCGCCCCAAGGTGGCCTTCGGTGCGTCACACGCACCG
>NZ_JBFBBQ010000130.1:0-19996 GCF_040682775.1 Amycolatopsis sp. NPDC051106
GTGGTCCGGGTGGAGATTCAGCGGCTGCCCGGCGGTGGGGCCCCGGGTGGGCCGATGTGGTTGTGGCATGCGGGGCCCACGGAGCTGGACCTGGTTACGGTGTTCGCTGCTTATCAGCGGCGGTTCGATCTGGAGCACACGTTCCGGTTCCTCAAGCAGGATCTGGGGTGGACTACGCCGGCGCCGATGCTTCCGGATACGGCGGTGCGGTGGGGTTGGTTGGTGCTGGTTGCCTACACCCGGCTGCGGCTCGCCCGCGGGTATGTCCGGGATCTGCGGTTGCCGTGGGAGAAACCGCAGCCGGGCGGGGTGATGTCACCGCGGCGGGTCCGGCGGGATTTTCGGCGGGTTCGTGGACTGACCGGCACCCCGGCCAACCCACCGAAACCCACCCGGCCTGGTCCCGGACGTCCTGTTGGTTCCACCCGGCCACCCCGGACCCGGTATCCGACCCACCGCAAGAACAGCCGGCGAGGCACGAAGACCACCACACGTTAAAACTCAAGGACTCGTTCACCTCGTCCGACGAGGTGAAAGGGCCGTTCATGACGTCTCGAGGGTCGCGAGATCGTGCCCCGCTGAGCTGGGCTTCTTGCACTCTCCCCCGCAGAGTGCTAAACACGGACTTGGCACTCGACGCCGTTGAGTGCCAGGTGCGCGGCCACCGGCCGCGTGCTTGAAGGTCGGGACGGTGAGGCTGGCCCCCACCCGGGTCCAGTCGTCCGTCGCGGGCACCGAGCCTGGCCGAGGAAAGAGTCCTGCTGCCGCCGCTGCAGTGCTGTGATTTCGACAGCGCAGCGCGGCGGAGGCGCCCAATACCGGAGGACCACACCGCAATGGCCAAACTGATCGCGTTCGACGAGGACGCCCGCCGCGGTCTCGAGCGTGGCTTGAACATCCTCGCCGAAGCCGTCAAGGTGACCCTCGGCCCGCGGGGCCGGAACGTCGTGCTCGAAAAGAAGTGGGGCGCGCCGACCATCACCAACGACGGCGTCTCCATCGCCAAGGAGATCGAGCTCGAAGACCCGTGGGAGAAGATCGGGGCCGAGCTCGTCAAGGAAGTTGCCAAGAAGACCGACGACGTCGCGGGTGACGGCACCACCACCGCCACCGTGCTCGCTCAGGCCCTGGTCAAGGAAGGCCTGCGCAACGTCGCGGCCGGAGCCGACCCGATCAGCCTGAAGCGCGGCATCGAGGCGGCCGTCGAGGCCATCACCGAGCAGCTCCACAAGGCCGCCGTCCAGATCGAGACCAAGGAGCAGATCGCTGCTACCGCCTCGATCTCGGCCGCTGACCGCACCATCGGCGAGCTGATCGCCGAGGCGCTGGACAAGGTCGGCAAGGAAGGCGTCGTCACCGTCGAGGAGAGCAACACCTTCGGCCTCGAGCTCGAGCTCACCGAGGGCATGCGCTTCGACAAGGGCTACATCTCGGGTTACTTCGTCACCGACCCGGAGCGTCAGGAAGCCGAGCTGGAGGACCCCTACGTCCTGCTCTTCGGCTCCAAGATCTCCACCGTCAAGGACGTGCTGCCGCTGCTGGAGAAGGTCATCCAGTCCGGCAAGCCGCTGCTGATCATCGCCGAGGACGTCGAGGGCGAGGCCCTGGCCACCCTCATCGTCAACAAGATGCGCGGCACCTTCAAGTCCGTCGCCGTCAAGGCGCCGGGCTTCGGTGACCGCCGCAAGGCGATCCTGCAGGACATCGCGATCCTGACCGGTGGCCAGGTCATCTCCGAGGACGTCGGCCTCAAGCTGGAGAACGCGGACCTGTCCCTGCTGGGCAAGGCCCGCAAGGCCGTCATCACCAAGGACGAGACGACCATCGTCGAGGGTGCGGGCGACGCCGACCAGATCCAGGGTCGCGTCAACCAGATCCGCGCCGAGATCGACAACTCGGACTCGGACTACGACCGCGAGAAGCTGCAGGAGCGGCTCGCGAAGCTGGCCGGCGGCGTGGCCGTCATCAAGGCCGGCGCCGCGACCGAGGTCGAGCTCAAGGAGCGCAAGCACCGCATCGAGGACGCGGTGCGCAACGCCAAGGCCGCCGTCGAAGAGGGCATCGTCGCCGGTGGTGGCGTCGCTCTCATCCAGGCCGCCGAGGCTGCCTTCGCGGGCCTGAAGCTCGAGGGCGACGAGGCCACTGGTGCCAACATCGTCAAGGTGGCCGTCGAGGCCCCGCTCAAGCAGATCGCGATCAACGCCGGCCTCGAGGGCGGCGTCGTGGTGGAGAAGGTCAAGGGCCTGCCGCAGGGTCACGGCCTGAACGCCGCCACGGGTGTCTACGAGGACCTGCTCGCCGCCGGCGTGCCGGACCCGACGAAGGTCACCCGCTCCGCGCTGCAGAACGCCGCGTCCATCGCGGCGCTGTTCCTGACCACCGAGGCCGTCGTGGCGGACAAGCCGGAGAAGGCTTCGGCCGCTCCCGCCGACCCGTCCGGTGGCATGGGTGGCATGGACTTCTGATCCACGCAGGGAAAGCCCGGTCCGCTTCGGCGGGCCGGGCTTTTTCTTTGGGCTATGGCTTGGTGAAGAAC
Organism: Amycolatopsis sp. NPDC051106; assembly: GCF_040682775.1. Taxonomy (NCBI): domain Bacteria; kingdom Bacillati; phylum Actinomycetota; class Actinomycetes; order Pseudonocardiales; family Pseudonocardiaceae; genus Amycolatopsis; species Amycolatopsis sp. NPDC051106. The sequence continues at coordinate 2,537 of NZ_JBFBBQ010000130.1, forward strand.
CACACGGCATACGCGCCGAGGACGACGACGCCGAGCGCGAGCACGCCGAGGCCCCCGAGCCAGGCGGTGCTCGCTTCGTCGGCCTCCAGCGCGACGACGATGGCGCCGATCCCGGTGAGCAGGACCCAGATCGCGAACCCGGCGGCGGCGTACAGCACGGTCCTGGTGGCGCTGAAGCCGCCGGCGTCGTCGAAGCCGAGCACGACGAGGGCGGAGAAAGCGGTCAGCCCCAGCCCGGCGATCAGGTACAACCCGCCGAGGATCCCGACGACGACCTTCGCGGCCGTTCTGCTTCCTTGATCCACGAGCGCGAACCCTAACCCCTCGAACGGGATTCGCGCGGGCCTTTTGCGCCGCTCGGCCTACCGTGCTCGGCCGAACGGCCCGGACGTCCCCTGGCGCCCGAGCCGCTCATCGGAACACACCCCCGGCGGGCACCGGTTCCCCCTGCGAACCGGCGCCCGCCCCGGTCAGGAGCCCTCTTCCGGAGTCAGGATGGCGGCGGCGACGTAGACCGGGATCGCGATGCCGACGGAGAGGAACACGGCGGCGACCATGCCGATGCGGAGAACGCTGGCGTCGATGCCGAGGTAGGTGGCCCAGCCACCGCAGACGCCGGTGAGCATCTTGTCGCTGGTGCTGCGGCGGAGCTTCTTGGTGGTTTCCGGGGTGTACACGCTGTTCGTCATGGCTCAATGTTCGCTTCCGGCGGCCCCCGTCCACATCGGGAACGGCCCGGACCCGGACCCTGATGTTGCCCTCGGGGAGATCACTCAGGACAGGACGCGGACCCGGGCCAGGCGATCCCGCCACGCCGCTTCGACCTCGGGCGGGGCCGGGTACGCGTCCGTGGGTTCCGGTGCCTGACGCGGCACCGGCAGGTATCCGTCCACAGGAGACAGTGAGGACGCGCAGACGTCGCCTTCCAGCAACGAAATCGTCCCCAGTCCACAAGCGAATTCCAGCTCGGGCAGCGCGCCCGCCAACGCCAGGCCCGCCGCCAGGCCGACGCTCGTCTCCACCGCCGACGACACCACGCACGGCAGCCCGCACGCCTCCGCGACCTCCAGGGCCCGGCGGACGCCGCCGAGCGGGGCCACCTTCAGCACCGCGATGTCCGCCGCCCCCGCGACCGCCACCTTCAGCGGGTCCTCGGCCCGGCGGATCGACTCGTCGGCCGCGATGCGGACCGGCACGCGGCGGCGGACCGCCGCCAGGTCCTCGATCGTCGGGCACGGCTGCTCGGCGTACTCCAAGCCGCCCGCCGCCCGGTCGAGGTCCGTGATCGCGCGGACCGCCGTGTCGACGTCCCAGGCCATGTTCGCGTCGATGCGCACCGCGCCGGACGGTCCGAGCGCGTCGCGGACCGCCGCCACCCGCTCGCAGTCCTGCGCCACCGTCGACCGCGGGTCCGCCACCTTCACCTTCGCCGTCCGGCAGCCGGACGCGCGGACCAGTTCGTACGCCTTCTCCGGGCCGACGACCGGCACCGTCGTGTTCACCTCGACCCGGTCGCGGACCGGCGCCGGCCAGCCCGTCTCGCTCGCTTCCAGCGCCGCGTGCAGCCAGGGAACGCTTTCCGCGTCCGAATAGTCGGCGAACGGGCAGAACTCGCCCCAGCCCGCGGGGCCCGGCAGCAGGACGCCTTCCCGGACCGTGATGCCGCGGAACCGGTTGCGCAGGGGGATCGCGTAGACCTTCATCGCCGTCGATCATGCCATCCCGGACTTCGGCGAACGGGTGCCGAACAGCGCGTTTCCGGACAGAATGACTCCGTGGTCCTCGACTTCCGCGTGCTGGGTCCGGCCGAGGTCACGGCAGACGGCCACCCGGTGCCGCTCGGGGGCAGCCGGCCGCTGATCGTCCTGGCCGGGCTTTTGCTGCGCGCGAACCGGGTCGTGCCGGTCGACGAGCTCGGCCGCTGGCTCTGGGACGACGACCGCCGCCGGTCCAAGGGCGCGCTCCAGACGTACGTGCTGCGCCTGCGCCGGGCCCTCGGCGACCAGGTCGCGATCCGCACCGAGAGCGGCGGCTACCTGATCGAGGTCGAAGACGGCCTGCTGGACCTCTCCCGGTTTCGCGCCCTCGCGGGCCGGGGCAAGGCCGCGCTGGACCGCGGCGAAAGCCGCCGGGCGGCCGCGCACTTCGCCGAGGCGCTCGGGCAGTGGCGCGGCCCGGCGCTGCTGAACGTCGAGTCGGACGCGCTGCACCGCGACGAGGCCGGTCAGCTGGCCGAAGAACGGCTGCGTGTCCGCGAGCAGTGGGCGGACGCCCTGCTCGACGTCGGCGAGTACGGCACCGTCATCCCCGAGCTGGCCAGGCTGACCAGGGAAAACCCACTGCGGGAACGGTTGCACGAGCAGCTGATGGTCGCGCTGTACCGCTCGGGGCGCCAAGCCGAAGCCCTCGACGTCCACCGCCGGATCAGCGACGTGCTGGCCGAGGAGCTCGGGCTCGACCCGGGGCCGTCGCTGCAGCGCACCCGCCAGGCGATCCTCACCGGCGCGGACGACGAAGATTCGTCCCGCCTGGCGCGGTACCGGCTCGGCGTCGAGCCGCAGGTGCCGCACCAGCTGCCCGCCGACCTTCGGGCCTTCTCCGGGCGCGAGACCGACCTCAAGGCGTTGCACGCGCTGCTGCCGGAGGCGATCGACGCCGGTACCTCGACGCCGATCGCGTCCGTCGAGGGCATGGGCGGCATCGGCAAGACGACCCTGGCCGTGCACTTCGCGCACGAGATCGCCGGCCGGTTCCCCGGCGGGCAGGTCTACCTCAACCTGCGCGGTTACGGGCCCGGCGAGCCGGTCGAGCCGTCGGCAGCGCTGGAGGCGATGCTGACCGCGCTCGGCGTGCCGTGCGAGGCGATCCCGGGCGACCTCGACGGCCGCGCGGCGAGCTGGCGGACGCACACCGCGGGGCGCCGGCTGCTGGTGCTGCTCGACAACGCCAACCGCACCGAGCAGGTGCGCCCGCTGCTGCCCGGGCCGGGCTGCCTGGTCCTGATCACGAGCCGCTGGCAGCTGCGCGCGCTGGTCGCGACGCACGGCGCGCGGCGGATCGCGCTGGAGGAACTCGGCGAGGAGGACGCCGTCGAGCTGCTCGCGTCGACGATCGGCTTCGACCGGGTGGCCCGCGATCCCGCCGCGGCCGAGCGGTTCGTGCGCCACTGCGGCGGGCTGCCGCTGGCGATCCGGATCCTCGCCGTGCGGGCGGCGCAGTTCCCGGACCTCGCGCTCGACGAGTTCGTCGGCTCGCTCCAGGCCGACCTGCTCGGCTCGTTCGACCTCGCCGACGGCGAAGAAACGAACATCCGCTCGGTGTTTTCCTATTCGTACCAGGCATTGGAGCCGCCGGCGGCGCGGTTGCTGCGGCTGCTCGGGCTGACCACCGGCGTCGACTTCACCGCGCCGGCGGCGGCCGCGGTCGCCGGACTGGATGTCACGAAGACGCGGCCCCTGCTGGAAACCCTGGCCGCCGCGCACCTGCTCGCCCAGCCGCGGCCGGGCCGCTACCAGTTCCACGACCTCATCCGGGCGTACGCCGGCGAAGTCGCTTCGCAGGTCGACTCGGCTTCGCAGCGCGACGCCGCTTTGGACCGGCTGCTGGACTGGTACCTGGCGTCGGCGCTGAGCGCGTCACGGCGGATGCGGCCGGAGCGCTACTACCGGCTGCTGGACCTCGACGACCTCGACGGTGGCCTGACGTTCTCGTCGTACCACGAGGCTTCGGCGTGGTTCGGCGAAGAAGCCGGCAACCTGATCGCCGCGGTCCACCTGACGCGGCACCGGCGTGACGACGTCTGCTGGAAGCTGGCTTGGCTGCTGCAAAGCTACTTCGTGACGCGCTCGCGGCTCGACGAGTGGCGCTCGGTGTTCGAGGTGGCGCTCGAAGCGGCGCGGGCGAGCGGTCATCGCCCGGGGGAGGCGGGCATCCTCAGCGGGCTCGGCGTGGTCAACGGCGTCGCGCGGCAGTATGACGAGTCGCGGCGGTTCCTGGAGCAGGTGCTGGCGATCCAGCGCGAGCTCGGCGCGCGGGAGGGCGAGGCGCGGGCGCAGTACAACCTCGCGATGGCGGCGCACAACCTCGACGACTGCACCTGGGCGTACGAACACGGCATGCAGGCGCTGGAGATCGTCCGCGAGCTGGGTTTGGGGGCGTTCGAGGCGAGTGTGCTGCGGGCACTGGGCGACATCTGCACGTCGATGGGCGACCACGACCAGGCGTTGCGGCTGGCCGACGCGGCGCTGGCGGTGCTCGGCCCGGACGGCGAGCCGGTGGACACGCGGTTCACCCAGCACACGCGCGGGCTGGCGCTGGTGGGCCTGGGCCGGGTGACCGAGGGGATCGCGTGCATCCGCGACTCGGTCTCGATGTTCTTCGAGATGGGCGAGCCGTACGAGGCAGCGGACGTGCTGGCCCAGCTGGGGACGATCCACCTGCGGTACGGGGACCGGGCGCTGGCCCGCGAGTGCTGGGTCCGGTCGGTGCGGCTGCTGACGGAGCTGGGTCACCCGGACGCGGACGACGTGCGCGCGAAGCTGGCGGCGCTGGTGGGGGCGGGGAGCTGACGCGCTAGGGGGTGCGTGGCGGACCGCCCGCGTGCCGACCCCCAGCGACAGCACGCAAGCCGGTCCGGCCCGCGTGTCCACTCAAGCCGATGGCGCTCACTGTCCACTCACTGTCTTGTTCGGCACTGTCTTGTCCGGTGGGGAGATGCCGAGCAGCTCGGCGAGGGCCTCGGCGTTGCGAGGTGCCTCGACCTTGACGTCGTTGTCGAAGTAGACGTGGACGTCACGCTTGCCGCCGTCGTGCCAGGTCCGGATCTTGTCGGCCCACTCGTGCAGGGCCCGGTCCGAGTAGCCGCTGACGTACAGCTCCTCGTCGCCGTGGAGGCGGACGTAGGCGAAGTCCGCGGTCTGGTCTTCGAGGAACGGCCACTTGCCCGCGGTGTCGGCGACGACGAGGGCGATCCCGTTTTTCCGGAGTAGTTCCTTCGCCGCGGGCTCGGCGAAGCTGGGGTGCCGGACTTCGAGCGCGTGCCGGAGCGGCTTTCGCGGCCCGGCTTCGAGGTGGGGAGTTCCCTTCAGCTTGTCGTCGTGCTTCATCGCGAGCTCGGCCGCGGCGGTCGTGGTGCGGGGCAGCAGGTTGAAGAAGCTCGTGAGCCGGTCCGGGTCGAACGTCAGCCTCGGTGGGAGCTGCCAGAGGAACGGGCCCAGCTTCGCGCCGAGGGCCAGGACGCCGGAGGCGTAGAAGTTCGCCAGTGCTGTTTCGACGTCGCGGAGCTGCTTCATGTGCGTGATGAAGCGGCCGCCCTTCACCGCGAAGAGGAAGTCGGACGGGGTCTCGTCGAACCAGGCGCGGTAGCGCTCCGGTCGCTGCAGTGAGTAGAAGGAGCCGTTGATTTCGACCGCGTTCATCCGGCGTGAGAGGTACTCGAGCTCGCGCCGCTGCGCGAGTCCGGGTGGGTAGAAGACCCCGCGCCATGGCGGGTAGCGCCACCCTGAGGTGCCGATCCGGATTTCGGCGATCGTTCTCACCGCCTTTCCGCGGTGGGTGATTCCCGTTCGGCTGGGGGGCCAAACATGGTGTGTTTTGGACAGGTGGGCTGGGGGGTGGGACGGGTGACCTGATCTTGTGGACGGTCGTCTTAGGGGGCCTTTCAGGCGTTTGCTCATGGGGGCCTTTGGTTGGGGAGATCGCGGTTGTGAGAGCTGCCGTGGTTGCGGTTGAGAGCGCTGCCGCGGCGGAAAAGACTGTCCTCGCCGGACGGGCAGGCTCTGGGATGGCCTTGGGCATCGCTGTGGTCTCACCTTTTGCGGTGGGGCCGCTGGGTGGTCATCCCGTCGCCTGACTGAGGCCTATCACTTTGAGCCAGGCCCGCAAGGTTGCGCTCTCGGCTTGCCTTGGGTGCGTGGGTTGCGGGCCTGGCTCAAAGTGATTTGACGGCCTCAGGCGACGGGATGACCACCCAGCTCTTTCTCTGGGTCGTCGGACCCCGGTCGTCTTCGGCTTCCCTCGGCCCCGCGCCACCGGACTCTGGCTTCTCCCCGGCCCCTCCGGCCTCCGGCTCCCGGGCCCCGCCCTCTGCCCCCGGCCTCCTGGCCGGTTCCCGCGGCCCGCGCTCCTGCTGGCCCCAGCTGCCCTGCGGGCCCGGCCCGGGGCCCGCGCTCTGCTCCGCCCGGGCGCCCCGCAGCCTCCGGTGCACGCCGCCCTGGGCTCATGCCCAGGAGAACCGCCACAGCCTTGACTGCACCAGCCCCGATGCGTACTCGCGCAAGTTGCCCGGCTGCCCTGCGAACGTCGGCAAGCTGAATGCTCGGTGCTCCGCCGCCACCGTCAATGCCCGCGCCTGGTTCCTTGGCGGTGCCGATACCGACAGCTCCAGCGTGTCGAATCCCAGCACCACCAGCGTTGCGCCGAAGCGGTCTTCCCAGCTGCGCAATACCGCTGACAGCTCGGCCACCTGGTCCGTGCACTTGATCATGCCCGTCCAGCCCAGCAGGGCCGGGATGTCGGCCGGGCGCTCGGTCTGGACCAGGCCCAGCCGGTGCGGGGTGCGGGACGACAGGATCGAACCCGTGTTGCCCGCCTCCGCCAGCGGGTCGGACCGGCGGGGGCTGCGCTTGGCCAGACCCGGGAAGCGCTGGCCGAACGGGCGGAGGCACGCTCCGTCGCAGCAGGAGCCGTCCCACCAGCGGGCCAGGGCTCCCGCCGCGTCCGCCGAGGGGACACGGTGGCCCGCCGGGGCGAGGCGGCCGCGGTCGTCGATCCAGTCCTCGCCGTTTGCCGCGAAACGCTGGTCGTGGGGGATCAGCACCGGCCACAACCCCGACCGCTCGAACTCGGCCACGCAGCCGAGGTAGCGCTCGGGCCGGGTCAGCGGCAGGTCGGACACCCACAGCCGGCCGTGCCACGACCCCGGTGGCAGGGTCTGGACCGGCGGTGCGGGCGTACCGGGGCGGAGCGGTGCGATCGTCATGGACGTCCCCTCGAACTTGTGTTCGGCTGGTGCATGTCGAACAGTAGTTCGAGGGTCCGACAATTTCCAGCGATCTGCCCGCTCATCTGTTCGAGTGAATCTGTATATCCGCAGGTCAGGGGCAGGTGCGAGACGCCTGTGGCGGAAGTTGTTCCTGTGACGATTCGCTAGGCCGAAGGAGTCACGTCAGCACGCCGGCGATCTCGGTCACCGTCACCGGGTCGCCGTCGCCGAAGGCCGTGCGCAGCTCGCTCATCTCCCGTAGCGTCGTCTTGCCGGTGACGAACAACGCCGCCAGCCGCGGCAGCGGATGGCCCGCGGCGAGCAGGCCGCGGACCTGGCCCGGGTCCAGCTTCAGCACCCGCAGAGCCGGCAGCTCGCAGACCGGCCCCCAGTCCGGCACCGCCGACCCCGCCAGGCTCAGCCGGGTCAGGCGCGGCAGCGTGCGCAACACCGTGAGGTCGAGCGGGACGCCGACGTCCTCCAGTTCGAGGTCCCACAACACCGGATGCCCGGCGAGCGCGGCCGGTTCGACCCGGTGCGCGGTGATCCGCAACGACTCCAGCGCCCCGAGCCCGCCGATCGCCGGGGTGACCACGTCCGCACGGTTCACGCTCAGCGAGCGCAGTGACTGCAGGGGCTCGAACACCGTGAGGTCGACGTCGCGGGCGTCGTTGAGGTAGGCCTCCTGGACCAGCTCACGCCCGGGCAGCCCGGCCAGGTGCGCGGGCAGGTCCACGTCGGCCGCGTTCGAGATCACCTCGGAGTACGACCGCGCCGGTTCGTCGCGCAGCCCTGTTTCCGGGATCAAGTAGTCGCCCTCGTCTTCGTACTTGCCGGCCCGCAGCGCCTCGACGACCTCGGTGAGCATGGCGGTGATCGATGCCGACACGTACCGCAAGGGGCCGTAGATGTCCCGGCCGTATTCGAGGACCTGGCCCGCGCGCCCACGCTCGGCGGGGTCGAGGTCGGCCAGCAGGTAGTTCCCCGCGCAGTCGCTGCCGAAGGTGACCCACCAGTCGTTGCGGGACAAGCGCTTCACGTGGCCGAAGGGCGCCGTCTCGAACACCACGCCGGTGTCGTCCGGCTCGTCTTCCCAGCCGTACGACCCGGGTTCGCCGTCCAGATAGCGGTCGACGAGCCTGGCGAGGGGGTCGTGGGAATAGGGACCGAGGAGGCCGCTCTCCCGCGGGTCGCCGTCCGCGATCAGGTACAGCGCGCGCAGGTCCTCCGGCAGCCGCACGCCGATCCGGGACTCGGCGGCGGCCAGGTCCGCCTCGGTCCGGCCGGGCGGCCACGGCGGCGGGTCGCCCATGATCCCGGCGTACAGCTCGGCGAACTCGCCGGTCAGGCGGGTGACTTCGGCGAGCACGGCCCGGTCGGTCGGCGCCGCGGCCGGCTCGGTGCCCGCGGGCTGGGGCAGGCCGGGCCGCGGGTGCCCGGGGTAGCGGAACTCCGCGTCGAACACGAGCCGGCCGGGCGACACCGTCGCGACGTCCGGCCGCGCGGTGAACGTGTAGCCGCCCGCGTCCAGCCGTACTTCCAGCGCCGACGGCGGGCGGTCCCACAGGAGCTCGGTGATCGGCACGTAGTCCACGGACAGGTGCTCCCGCGCGTCGCTCCAAGCGCAGCACGACACGGCGCCGCCGGTGTGCCGCAACTGCAGCGTGGCACCCGACGGCGCAGTACCGGCGCTCGCGCGCAGTGCTTCCGCCATGGCTCTCGCGATTTCGCCGAATCCGGCATCCCCAGAGGTCATGCGGCGGAGCCTAGCGACGGGGTCCGACAGAAAAGCCCCGTCAGAGCGGCCGGAGCAGGTCGTCCGCGTCGACGATGTGGTACGCGTACCCCTGCTCCGCGAGGAACCGCTGCCGGTGCGCCGCGTACTCCGTGTCGACCGTGTCGCGCGAGACGATCGAGTAGAAGTGCGCCTGCCGCCCGTCGCCCTTCGGACGCAGCAGCCGCCCGAGCCGCTGGGCCTCCTCCTGCCGCGAGCCGAACGTCCCCGAGATCTGGATCGCCACCGACGCCTCCGGCAGGTCGATCGAGAAGTTCGCGACCTTCGACACCACCAGCGTCTTGATCTCGCCGCGGCGGAACTTGTCGAAGAGCTCTTCGCGCTCCTTGTTGCGGGTCGCGCCCTGGATCACCGGCGCGTCGAGCTCGTCGCCGAGCATCTCCAGCTGGTCGAGGTACGCGCCGATCACCAGCGTCGGCTCGCCGGCGTGCTTCGCCACGATGGACTTGATCACCGGGGTCTTCGTCAGTGCCGTCGCCGCCAGCTTGTACCGCTCGTCGGCCTCGGCCGTGGCGTACTCCAGCCGCTCCGCGTCGGTCAGCGTCACGCGGACCTCGGTGCACTCCGCCGGCGCGATCCAGCCCTGCGCCTCGATGTCGCGCCACGGCACGTCGTAGCGCTTCGGCCCGATCAGCGAGAAGACGTCGCCTTCGCGGCCGTCCTCGCGCACCAGCGTCGCGGTCAGGCCGAGCCGCCGCCGGGACTGCAGGTCCGCGGTCATCCGGAACACCGGCGCCGGCAGCAGGTGCACCTCGTCGTAGACGACCAGGCCCCAGTCGCGGGAGTCGAACAGCTCCAGGTGCCGGTACTCGCCCTTGGTCTTGCGCGTGATCACCTGGTAGGTCGCGATGGTGACCGGCCGGATCTCCTTCTTCTCCCCGGAGTACTCGCCGATCTCCTCCTCGGTCAGCGACGTCCGGGCGATCAGCTCGCGCTTCCACTGCCGGCCGGCGACGGTGTTCGTCACCAGGATCAGCGTCGTGGCCTGCGCCTGCGCCATCGCCGCCGCGCCGACCAGCGTCTTCCCGGCCCCGCACGGCAGCACGACGACGCCGGAACCGCCCGCCCAGAACGCCTCCGCGGCCATCCGCTGGTAGTCGCGCAGGTGCCAGTCCTGCTCGTCGAGCGCGATCGGGTGCGCTTCGCCGTCGACGTACCCGGCGAGGTCCTCGGCCGGCCAGCCGACCTTCAGCAGCGCCTGCTTCAGCCGCCCGCGCTCCGACGGGTGCACGAGGACCGTGTCCTCGTCGATCCGGGCGCCGAGCATCGGGCTGATCTTCTTGTTCCGCGAAACCTCGGTCAGCACCGCGCGGTCGGTGGTCGACATGACGAGGCCGTGCGCCGGGTGGTTGGCGATCTGCAGCCGGCCGAACCGGCCCATCACGTCGACGACGTCGATCAGCAGCGGCTGCGGCACCGGGAAGCGCGAATACGTCGTCAGCGCGTCGACGACCTGCTCGGCGTCGTGACCCGCGGCGCGCGCGTTCCACAAGGCCAGCGGCGTGATCCGGTAGGTGTGGACGTGCTCCGGCGCGCGTTCGAGCTCGGCGAAGGGGGCGATCGCGACGCGCGCGTCACCGGCCTGGGGGTGGTCGACCTCCAGGAGCACGGTCTTGTCGGACTGGACGATCAGCGGGCCATCAGTCACAACTACTGTTATACGTGGCTCGCTCCGGCCCGCCCCCGTCGCGGGTCGCCGGTGGGACGATTTGCCGAGGGGATCACTGGAGGGCACGTTGACCACACCACCGTTCGACGACAACCCGTTCCGGTCGCCGGACCACGCGACGCCGTCCGCGCCGATGCCGGCGGTGCCCGGTCAGCCGGGCACCCCGCACTGGTTCACGACGAAGGTGAAGATCACGCTCGCCGTGTGCGTCCTCCTGGCGCTGGGCCTGGGCTCGCTGGGCGCGCTGACCATCTACTGGGCCGACCGCAGCGGCCCGCTCTCCGACGGCGACTGCCTGTACTTGACGAGCGAGAGCGGCGCCGGGATCGCCTACCACAGCGTCAGCTGCAGCTCGCGCAGCGCGACGTACAAGGTCGAAGACACCTATCGCGGGGCCGCCACGTGCGCTCCCGGCGACTACGTGCGGTTCCGGCTCGACTCCGGCACCGGACGGACGCTGTGCCTGGCCCTCAACGTCCGGTCCGGCGACTGCCTGCGCGGCGTCGACGACAAGACGGCGATCGCCAAGGTGAGCTGTACCGACCCGGAGGTGCAGGACCGCGTGCGCATCCTGACCGGCTTCGGGCGCGAAGAAGACTGCGACGGGGCCGACAAGGTGCTGACCTACGCGGGCCCGCCGTCGCGCACGGTGTGCCTGGCGCCGCCGGGCGAGGAGATCTAGCCGAACCACCGGGCCAGGTCCGCGGGGTCGGCGGCGTAGCCGTCCGGCCGGACCAGCAGGAGCCGGCCGCGGTAGCCGGCGTCGGCAGTGGCCGCGCGGACGACGGCGACCTGCCCGCGGAAGCCGGCCGGCGTCGAGTGGTCGCCGAGGTCGAGGAGCAGCCCGCGGCCGTCGTGCAGCAGCGCCGAAAGCCGCGTCGGGCCGTCCGCCGTCGTCAGGTCGAGGTCGGGGACGCGGTGCGCGCCGGGGTAGTCCAGTGCGAGCCCGGACAGCAGCCCGCTGAAGTAGCGGTTGCCGTCCGGCGTCCGCATCAGGTCGACGACGATCTCGCGCAGTGCCTCGACGTTCTCGTCGCGATCCGGCGCCGTGAAGACGCGCTGCGCCGCGGTGTGCCGCAGGACGCGCGCGGCGGCCGGGTGGCGTTCGTCGTGGTAGGTGTCGAGCAGGCCCTCCGGTGCGGTGCCGCGGACCGTCGCGGCCAGCTTCCAGCCGAGGTTCACCGCGTCCTGGACGCCGAGGTTGAGCCCCTGGCCGCCGAGCGGCGGGTGGATGTGCGCGGCATCGCCGGCGAAGAGGACACGGCCGTGCCGGTAGCGCTCCAGCTGCCGCGTCGCGTCGTTGAAGCGCGAAGCGCCGTACACCTCGCCCAAGCGCGTCTCGGCGCCGTACAGGGCTGTCAGTGCTTCGGTCACTTCGCTGTCCGACACCGGTGCGTCGCGGCCCGGCTGGGCGGTCGTGGAGCCGAAGACGAACCGGTGGGCGCCGTCGCCGAGCGGGGTGAGCATCGACCAGTAGCCGTTCGCCTGCCGCGTCACCTGGCTGAAGTGCGCGGCGCGGGCCGGGACGAGCTCGGACGCGGCATCGAGCCGGACGTGCGCGAGCGTGGCGACGTAGGTCTCGGTGCGGCCGGGGAAGGGCACTCCGAGCAGCCGGCGGACGGTGCTGTGCGCGCCGTCGCAGGCCACGAGCCAGCGGGCCCGGCGCCCGTCGACGGTGACGCCGTCGTCGTCGACGTCGATCGTGGTCACGTCGTGGCCGCGCTCGATGACGGCGCCGTGCTTGACGGCGTGCTCGGCCAGCATCGCCTCGACGTCGTCCTGGGTGCGGTTGAGGACCCGCGGGTGGCGGGTGTGCCAGACGCTGTGGTCGAGCGGGACGGGCAGGCCGGCGAAGTGCCCGCTGGGACCGTCGAGCTCCGGGCGGGTGTCCAGGCCGCGCAGGTCCAGGAGTTCGGCGGTGCGGGGCTGGACGCCGACGGGCCGGGGGAGGCCTGGGCCGTCCCGGCGTTCGAGGACGGTCACGTCGACCCTGGCCAGGGCGAGTTCGGCGGCGGTCATCAGGCCGGTCGGGCCGGCTCCGGCGATCAGGACGTCGGTCATGGTGCACTCCTCAAGTAGACTGAGTGCAAAAGTAGACCAAGTGCGAGTTTGGTGACAGTCAATAACCCGGAAGGTGCCCGAAGCGCCCCAATGTGGCCTTCGGTGCGTTCAACGCACCCAAGGGGCCCTTCGGTGCGTTGAACGCAACCAATGTGGCCTTGGGGCGCTCGGGGTCAGCCTGAAGTCAGTAGCTGTTCTGGTCGGGAAGCAGGCTTTGGACGTCGAGGCGGTCCGCGAGCTGGCCCGAGTTGTGCATCAGGTCCGCGACACGCTGCAACCGGATCCCGTTCAGCGAAGCCGGGTACGAACCCAGCGAGATCAACGCCGCCGTCGTCGTGTCGATGTCCGAGAACTTCGGCAGCGAGTCGCGGATGATGGCCGGGTCGGTCGCGCTCTGCTGGGCCGCGCCCAACGCCGTGCGGAACGCCGCCAGTGTCCGCGGGTTGGCCTGGGCGAACGGCTTGGCCGACGCGTACGCCGACATCGGGAAGTCGAGCGTCGCGCCGCGGGCGCCGTCGGCGAGGATGTGGGCGCCGAGGTCCTTCTCGGCGCGGGTGATGTACGGCTCGATCATCAGGGCCGCGTCGACGTCGCCCGACTGCAGGGACTGCGGCATCGCGTCGAACGCCACTTGCTTCAGCTTGATCTTCGCCACGTCGACGCCGGCCGTCCCGAGCACCGAGCGGGCGGCCAGCGCGCCGATGTCGTCGAGGGTGTTCACCGCGATCTCGGGCGACTTCTTCGACGTCGGCACGACGTAGTCCGAGCCGGGCAGGGTGACCAGCGCCATCGTGTTGGGGCCCGACGTGTAGGCCTCGCCCTGCAGTTGCAGGGCCGTCCCGCCGGCCGCGGCGCGGAACAGCGCGATGTCGGTGGCGAACGTGACGTCGAGGTCGCCCGCGGCCAGCTTGGCCAGCCCGTCTTCGCCGCCGAGTTCGACGAGCTGCACGTTCAGCCCCACGGCGCCGAACTTCCCGGCCGCGACGGCGATCCGCAGCGGGGCCGTGTCGATGGCGTTGCCCACACCGACGCGCAGGGTGCCGCGTTCCAGAGGGGGCGGGGCGGAGGTCGCGCCGGAAGAGAACACGCTGCACCCGGCGGCCGCCAGAAGCGCCGCCACCAGCGGAATCATCCGTCCGCGTCTGATCATGAACCTTCACCTACCGCGAGAATCTGGTTCTCGTGCTGGATCGTATGGTCCGCGCCCCATACGATCGCGGGCAGGGCCGTATCGCGCCAGCGCGGCTTTCGGATCTCCATCGAGCGGGCTACCGTTCAGTAGGTTCGAGTGTCGTCGGATCCGCGGGTTCCCGCCCGCGGCGGAAAAGGAAACCAGGTGACCCGTCGCGATCAGCGTCCCCCCAAGGGCGACGCGGCGGATCCACGTCCGGCCGGTGGCCGGTGGCGGCTCCGGAACTGGCGTCTCGGCACGAAGCTCTTCGCCGTCCTCCTCATCCCCGCGCTCGCGGTGATCGCCCTCGTCGGCCTGCGCATCAGCTCGGACCTGCGGGACGCCCGGCAGCTCGCGGAGTTCGCCACCCGCGGCCGCGTCGACAGCACGGTCGCCGAAGCCCTGCACGAGCTGCAGCGCGAGCGCGACCTCACCGTCCGGTTCGTCGCCCAGGACCGCCGGGGCGACACCGCCGACCTCGCCGGTCAGCGCAAACGCGTCGACCAGGCGATCGGCACGTTCGAACGGACCCTCGCCGACAGTAAACCCCGGCTCGACGCCAAAGCGGCGGAAAGCCTGCAACAGACCGATGACAGGTTGCGCGTCCTCGGCGGCCTCCGCTTCTCCGCGGAGCACTCGGCGTTCCCCGCCGACGCCGTGCTGCGCTCCTACAGCGAGCTGATCTCGGGCCTGCTCGACATCAGCGACTCGGCCGCCGCCGACGTCTCGGACCCGGAGCTCGCGCGGCTGCGCCTGGCCGGCAACGCGCTGGCCCGGATCAAGGACCAGATGTCGGTCAAGCGCGCGGTGCTGGCCGAGGCGCTCGCGGCGGGCAGCCTCAACCGCGACCGCACGCGCGCGCTGCTCGGCGCCGAAGCCGAGCTCGCCGCCGCGCGCAACGACTACCGCACCTTCGCGACGCCCGAGCAGCAGCGGATGTTCGACGACACGGTGATCGGCCTGGTCGTCGACATCGGCAACGACATGGTCGAGTCCGCGCTCACCCGCACCGAGAACGGCCAGAACCTCAACGGCCTCGACGCGAACCAGTGGGACGTCTCGGCGACGCACACGGTGAACCTCGCCCACCAGGTGCAGCAAGCACTGCTGGTCCAGTTGCAGCAACGCACGGACGCCCTGGCGGCGCAGGCGCGCACGGCCGCGATCTGGGACGGCGGCGTCGTGCTCGGCGTCCTGCTCGTCGCGGGGGTGCTGTCGGTCGTCATCGCGCGGTCCCTGTTGCGCCCCTTGCGGATCCTGCGCCGGACCGCCCTCGAGGTCGCCGAGCACCGGCTGCCCGCGGCCGTGCAGAACCTGCTCACGGACCCCGAGCCCGCGCCGGAGAACCTGCGGAAGCGGCTCGCCGTCGCGCCGGTCCCGGTGTTCACGCGCGAAGAGCTCGGCCAGGTGGCGCGCGCGTTCGACGCGGTGCACGGCGAAGCCGTCCGGCTGGCCGGCGAACAGGCGATGCTGCGCGAGAACGTCAACGCGATGTTCGTCAACCTTTCGCAGCGCAGCCAGGACCTCGTCGAGCGGCAGCTGACGGTGCTCGACCGGATGGAGGCCGACGAGCAGGACCCGGACACCCTCGCCGGGCTCTTCGAGCTCGACCACCTCGCGACGCGGATGCGGCGCAACAGCGAGAACCTGCTGGTCCTGTCCGGCCAGGACTCGGCGCGCGAGGACGCGGGCGCCGTCTCGGCGGACGAGATCATCGGCGCCGCGCTCTCGGAGGTCGAGCACTACCAGCGCATCGAGCTCGGTCCGGCGCCGCAGGTGGCCGTGCGCGGGGAGGCCGTCAACGACCTCGTGCACGTCGTCTCGGAGCTGCTGGAGAACGCGACGCGCTACTCCGGCACCAAGACGACGGTCACCGTCGCGAGCGCCGAAACCCACGACGGCGACTGGCAGATCGAGATCATCGACCACGGTGCCGGCATGCCGCAGGCCGAGATCGACCGCACCAACCTGCGGCTGGCGAACCCGCCGGACGTCGACGTCGAGGTTTCGCGCCGGATGGGCCTGTACGTGGTCGCGACGCTGGCCAAGCGCCACCACATCGACGTCAGCCTGAGCTCGGGTCACGACGGCGGGCTGATCGCGACCGTGCTGGTGCCGACCGCGCTGATCGTCGAGCTGCCGCCGGTGCCGGGTCCGCCGCCGCCCGCCGAGCCGGCCGCGGCCCCCGAGCCGGAGCTGCTGGCGCCGCTGGCTCCGCTCACACAGCCGGAACCCGAACCGGAGCCGGAGCCGGAAGAGCTGTCGCCGCCGTCGATCGAGGCGGGCCCGCCGCGCCGGGCCCCGGTGGTGGCCCGCGACCACGGCCCGGAGTGGCCGACCGCGGACGACGACTCGCACCTGGACCTCGACGCCCCGACCGAGCGGATGCCGGCCTACCGGGACGTCCTGTCGCGCTGGTTCGACGCTTCCGCGGCACCACCCGAGGCACCCCGGCCGCCGGCGGAACCGCGTCCGGTGGCGGAGGAACCGCGGCCCGGCCGGCCCGAGCCGCGGCACGCGCTGGCCGCGGCCCCGCCGCCACCCCCGCCGCCTTCCCGGGAAAGCGCCGGTCCGAACCCGGACGACGAGGACACCGACCCGCAGTTCCCGCCCGTCGCGCCGCCGGCCGCGATCGATCCCGACTACGCGTGGCCGACACCGGCGCAGCTGGAGCAGGAGGACGGTGCCGAAGACACCTGGCCGTTCCTGCAGGCCGCCGATTCGGCGGCGAGCCCGGGAGCGGTGCCGGAGCAGCGGCCGATACTCTCTCTTTCCCCGGAAGCGGTACGCGAGCGGATGACGAGCCTTCAAGGCGGCTTCCGGCGAGGGCGGCACGCGAGGGGAGAAGACACCCGGAACCAGTGAACGGATGAGGCATGAGCTCGAAGACGCCCCTGCTGGAAGTGATCGCGCTGGACGCGGCGGACGCCGAAGGCGCGCAGGCGGGCGGGGCCGACCGCCTCGAACTGGTGACGGACATGGCGCAGGACGGCCTGACGCCGACGGTGGAAACCCTGCGTGACGTGCTTTCGGCGACCGACCTCCCGGTGCGGGTCATGCTGCGGGACAACGGCTCCTTCGCCGTCGGCGACCTCGAGGGGCTGCGCGCCGACACCGCCCGGCTGATCGACGCGGGCGCGCGCGAATTCGTCTTCGGGTTCCTCAACATCGACAGCGAGATCGACCTGGACGCCTGCGAAGCGCTCATCAAGGAGGTCGACGGCCTGCCGTGGACGTTCCACCGCGCCATCGACCGCACGCGGGATCCGTTGCGCGCGTACGACCAGCTGGCCGAGCTGGGGTGTGACACGGTGCTCGCGGCCGGGCACCCGAACGGGGTAGCCAGTGGGCTTTCCGTGCTGCAGCGGCTCGCGCAGCGCGACAGCGGACCGGCGCTGCTGGTCGGCGGCGGCCTGCGCGCGCAGCAGGTGCACCTCTTGCGGGCGGGTGGCGTGCGGGGGTTCCATGTCGGGAGCGCGGTCCGCCCCGGCGGCTGGCAGTCCTCTGTGGACGCCGAATCGGTGCGCACCTGGGTGGACCTCGTCAAGTCCTGATCGAACTGCGGAAATCGCGACGAATCTGCGGGAGAAAACGAGTTCCGTCGATGTCTTTCCGGTGCCGGGTAAACGTGTTCCGGTCCCGGTGAAATTGCATCCGGCCCGTGCATGGGCCCGGCGGAGGTCGCGCGTGCACAGAGGACTGCCAGCCGCCGGGGCGGACCGCGCTCCCGACATGGAACCCCCGCACGCCACCCGCCCGCAAGAGGTGCACCTGCTGCGCGC